>JAQBOT010000314.1 GCA_028287885.1 Pedobacter sp. | reverse complement strand
CCCTATTATAAGTAAGTCTATGTATTAACCAAGGATAACCATGGAAAGCAAAAATGACCGGCTTATTTAGCGTAAATAGGGAGTCAAAATCTTTATCGTTCAATCCATGTGGGTGTTCTGTTTTTCGTTGGAGCTTTAACAGGTCGACCACATTTATAACCCGGATTTTTAACTCCGGCATATGCTCTTTAAGTATACTCACCGCTGCGAGTGTTTCTAGCGTGGGTACGTCACCGCTGCAAGCCATGACTAGATCTGGCTCAAAACCCTGATCTGAACTTGCCCAGGTCCATATCCCTATGCCACGTGTACAGTGTTCAACAGCTTCGCTCATGCCGAGCCATTGCGGTGCAGCATGCTTGGCCGCAATAATCACATTTACGTAATGATAGCTTCGCAGGCAATGATTCATCACCGAAAGCAGACAATTTGCATCAGGCGGTAGATAAACGCGCACGATTTCCGCCTTTTTATTAACCACGTGATCGATAAATCCGGGATCCTGATGGGTAAACCCATTGTGGTCCTGCCGCCAAACGGTAGAGGTTAAAAGGATGTTCAACGACGCAATTCTCCGTCGCCATGGAATCTCTCGTGTCATTTTTAACCACTTGGCATGCTGATTAAACATGGAGTCTACAATATGAATAAACGCTTCATAACAATTGAATAATCCATGTCTGCCTGTGAGCAAATAACCCTCAAGCCAGCCTTCACATTGGTGTTCACTCAACATTTCCATAACCCGCCCGGTAGGGGCGAGGAATTCGTCATTTTCATCATGATCTGCGTTCCATTGCCGGTTGGTCACGTCAAATACTTCATCAAGGCGGTTTGATACTGTTTCATCGGGTCCGAAGATTCTAAAGTTCTTCGTTGTTTCATTTAGTTGAATGACGTCACGTAAAAATCTCCCACAAACATGTACGTCGCCTTCACCAACAACGCCATGCACAGGAAGATCTAGTGCATAATTCCTAAAATCAGGCAATCTTAGATCCTTTAGCAGCAAACCGCCATTGCTATGTGGGTTGGTACCCATCCGCCTTTCAGATTTAGGTGCAATGCTAGCAAATTTTGGCACCAAGCTGCCCTTATCATCAAACAACTCTTCCGGCCTATAACTGCGCATCCAGGTTTCCAACTGGGTTAGGTTGTCAGCGGGTGTTTCAGCAGATACAAGGAGGGGAATCTGATGTGAACGAAAGTTTCCTTCTATTTTGCGACCAGCAACAACTTTTGGCCCGGTCCATCCTTTTGGCGACCGCAATACGATCATTGGCCAGCGAGGCCGATCGCATGGTGCAACAAGAGCATCCGCTTTGATACTGCTTATTTCTTTTACGGCTTGATCCAGGGCTGCTGCCATTAGTCGGTGCATAACTTCTGGTTCATCACCTTCAACAAATATTGGCTTCCAGCCATAACCGAAGAACAGCTGTTCCAGTTCCTCGTGGGTGATCCTGGCCAGGACAGTTGGGTTGGATATCTTGTATCCATTTAGGTGGAGGATTGGCAAAACAACGCCGTCTGTTAATGGATTAATAAACTTGTTGGAGTGCCAGGCTGTCGCCAAAGGCCCGGTTTCCGCTTCTCCATCACCAACTACACAGGCAACAATTAAGTTGGGATTATCTAATACCGCCCCGAAAGCATGACTAAGTGAATACCCAAGCTCTCCACCTTCATGCATAGATCCGGGAGTTTCAGGAGATGCATGACTAGATATTCCTCCAGGAAAGGAAAACTGTCTAAACAGCTTCTTAAGACCCTCTTCATCCTGTGTAATATCAGGATAGGTTTCGGAGTAAGAGCCTTCCAGGTATGTTCCCGCAACAACTGCCGGACCTCCATGCCCTGGGCCGGATATGTAGATCATATCCAGGTCGTACTGGTTTATAATTCGATTTAAATGTGTGTAAATAAAGTTCTGCCCTGGGGTGGTGCCCCAATGTCCCAAAAGCATCGTTTTTATATGTTCCAGTTTAAGTGGCGCTTTTAACAATGGATTATCCCTAAGGTAAAGCTGCCCAACACTGATGTAATTGGCCGCACGCCAATACCCGTCTATGGCATGTAACGTTTCATCAGACAAGGGAGTTGAAGTGGTAATTTGCTCTTGGCTTAGATCTTTCATATGCAATGTTTTAGATGAGCATTTTCTAATATTACACATAAAATATCAAAAGTCGTCAGCAAATCAGCCAATCGTCTTTGATCAGGATTTTCTAAAACTTAATCCTGCTTCCTCCAAAGCTGCTCGGAGTCTAGGCATTGAAGTTGCACCGATTCCATGTAGTTCTAAAATTTCTTTCTCCGAATAGGCTGCAAGATCTTGTATCGTCAATATATTTTGATTCTCCAAAGCACGCCGAGCGGGCGCCGCAACTTTTGAAAGCAATCCCGAAGAAGGTTTTCGTTCCTGCTCACATTTCGGGCATGTGGGACAATCTGAGTTTTTGTAATAATTTTGGCCCTTGCTGCAAATTTTCAACATACTGATGGTCTTAATTATTGGAGGCTGCAGGCTACTGCAGAAACTATGACGTTTGCGAGGGTCTAATCTCTACCTTACTTGGCAGCGTTCTTACAGGCATGTTCAACAAATCAACCACAAGTTGTCCCAAATCCTCAGGCTGAATCTTCCATGCATCTTTGCCGGCATCCGGCTCATGATCGTTGAAATAGGTTGCTACAGAACCTGGCATGATGGTGCTGACTTTTATCTTGTATTTTCTTAAATCAAGCATTATGGCCTGACTAAATCCGGTAAGACCGAACTTACTTGCATTATAGGCAGAACCATTTTCAAAAAAGTTTGTGCCTGCTAAGCTGGAGATGGTAAAAATATACCCTTGAGATTTTTTTAAATGTTCAACGCTGGCTTTTACACTGTAAAACACCCCTGTTAAATTGGTGTCTATGGTATCAAGCCAGGTTTGTGCGTCCATTTGGTCGATAGCAGCAAAGTGGCCTACACCCGCATTTGCGATCAATACATCCAGCTTACCCCATCTGTCTATTACGGCCTGAACCGCTTTCTCCTGCGAAGCGAGTTCCTTCACATTAGCTTCTAGTCCAATAACATCACCCAATCCTTTGAGCTGATTGGCTGCCTTTTCTGCACTTTCCTGATTTCGACTTGTAATTGCAACTTTATAGCCCACCTTCAAAAGTGCCTCTGCTATGCCATATCCAATGCCTTTAGTTCCTCCTGTAATAAGCGCTACTTTACCTGATTGATCTTCCATATTTTGTTAACCTCAACTGAAACAAAATGTTTGCCTAAACTCGTAAATCCCTTTTGTTTAGAGCCGATGATGTCCATCTTCATCAAGCCAGGGGGCTAAAATTTGCGTTTCTGAATACAATCCATATATTCACGTTAACAGAACCAAATATGCAGAGTATAAATAAGACAATCCAACTCAGCTTGATTCGCAGTTCTCCAATAGATTAACCTATGAACATCAAGAATTATTTAGCCCTTTTCTTTTTTTCTTCAGTCTGTTTCGCCGCCAAGTCACAGACGATCATTCCAATTGAAACGAAAGATAATGCAGTTGTCCTGCAGGTAGATTCCAGTAAGAATGTGAGTTTGATCTACCTGGGCCACAAGCTTGGGAATGCGGCCGAATACAAGGAAGTATCCGGCATGTACAGACAAGCAGAGGACTATACCGGTGTACTCAACGCAGCGTATACGCCGGCCGGTTCACGCAACCTGGTAGAACCAGCAATAGAAGTCACACACGCCGATGGTAACAATTCCCTTGATCTTCGTTATGTGAGTCATAATGTTAAAGATCTCGGCAACCAGATTTCCTTGTTATCTGTTGTTTTGAAGGACCCCGTATACAACTTTGCCGTTACGCTGTACTACAAAAGTTACTTCAACGAGAATGTAGTTGAACAATGGTCGTCGATCAAGCATTCTGAGAAAGGCAACATTCTGCTTCGTAAGTACGCTTCCGCAAATCTGCATCTGAAAGGCAAAGGGTATTGGCTGAATCAGTACCATGGCGACTGGGCAAAGGAAATGCGGCCTGAAGAATCTAAACTTACACACGGAATTAAAACCCTCGATACCAAGCTTGGCACCAGGGCAAACATATTTCAGCCATCGGTCTTCATGGTATCCATAGACCAGCCTGCGACAGAAGACGAGGGCACCGTTTTACTTGGATCTCTGGAATGGAGTGGTAATTTCCGCACAGACCTGGAGATAGACAATCAGGATAACTTGAGAATAATCTCTGGAATAAATAATTACGCGTCTACCTACACACTGAAACCAAATGAAGACTTTGTAACTCCTGCCTTTTTATACACACTATCTACACATGGAAAAGGAGAGGCGAGCAGAAACTTGCAGCGTTGGGCAAGGAATTATAAGCTGCTGGACGGAAAAGGTGAAAGACTGACACTTTTGAACAACTGGGAGGCTACCTTTTTCGACTTTAATGAAAGCAAACTTTCCGCCTTGTTTAAAGACACCAAAAATCTCGGTGTAGATCTTTTTCTTCTTGATGATGGCTGGTTTGCAAACAAGTATCCACGGAATAGCGACCATGCGGGGCTCGGCGATTGGCAGGAAAATAAACAAAAACTACCAAACGGAATTTCATCGCTGGTTGCAGAAGCGGAACAAAACGGGGTGAAGTTTGGAATCTGGGTAGAGCCTGAAATGGTAAATCCCAAGAGCGAGTTGTATGAAAAGCATCCAGACTGGGTGGTTAAACAGCCGAAAAGGGAAGAGTATTACTACAGAAATCAACTCGTGCTGGATCTTACAAATCCTAAGGTGCAAGATTTTGTATTTGGAGTAGTAGATGGACTGTTTACAAAGAACCCTAAACTCGCCTACATCAAATGGGATTGTAACGCCGTCATTTATAACGCATACTCCGCAACATTGAAGAACCAGTCGCACTTTTACATCGAATATGTGCGTGGCCTGTACAAAGTTTTGCAGCGTATCCGTGAAAAATACCCTAAAGTGCCGATGATGCTTTGCTCCGGTGGCGGAGGGAGGGTCGATTACGGGGCTCTTCAATACTTTACAGAGTTCTGGCCAAGCGACAATACAGATCCAATGGAGCGCATATTTATACAATGGCAGTATTCATATTTCTACCCTGCAATCACCAGTGCCAATCATGTGACCGACTGGGGTAAGCAGCCAATCAAGTTTCGAACTGATGTTGCGATGATGGGTAAGCTCGGATTTGACATCGTAGTAAGCCATCTTACAGGCAACGATCTCAAGTTTTGTCAGGAAGCTATACAAACGTATAATGGAATAAAGGCAGTGATTTGGCATGGTGATCAATATAGATTGGCTAATCCAGACGAATCCAGCGTTGCTTCCATGTTCTATATAAATCAAGAAAAAACAAGTGGTGTAATCTTCAACTACCTCGTAAACAACAGGTATGCGGAAAATAGTAAACTACCGATCCGGTTGAAGGGCTTAATTGCAGATAAACAATACAGAATAACAGAAATCAACTTATTTCCTGGTACAAAGTCAAGTTTAAGCTCCTTAAAGGTGTTTACAGGTGATTTTTTAATGCGAGTAGGATTTAATCCCGATGTGAATGCATCACGGACAAGCGTGATATTAAAAGTCGAGGAAGCACACTAAGCTGTTCTTTGACAGCTTTTGCATAGTTAGGCGGTTCCGGAGAGAGAAGATTGGATGGCACTTTTTTTGCTTACAAGAATGTTGAAAGAAAACTACTGCTTGTGCAACTCGAATACGAAGAATCATTTTTCTCACACGAAGGGCCTGGTTAACATGGTTGATAATCTGGAGAAAAAATGAAGATTAATAAGACAATTATTGTATGCGATGATGATGAAGGTATTTTGGAGATGCTGGCTATTATTCTGGAGGATTCCGGCTATAATGTTATTGCTGAACAAAACAGCCTGAATTTGTACAAACTAATTGAAAGTAAAAAGCCGGACCTGTTGTTACTTGACTTGTGGATGCCTGTCCTATCAGGAGACCAGGTATTACTGCATTTAAGAAGTCAGCCGGAGACAAAGACCCTTCCTGTAATTGTGTTATCAGCCAGCACAGATGGACCCGAGATTGCATTTAGAGCAGGTGCAACAGATTACATTGCAAAGCCTTTTGATATTGATCATTTATTAAGCGGAATAGACGGCATACTAGCCGTCCAGTCCTAAGCTAAGTTACGACTGCCAACAATTAATAAATATTAGAATGCTTCACCAAGGTTGAGCAGGAAGGAGCTATAGCCTTTGCTAACTCCATAATCTATTCCGATGTTGGTGTTTGATGCTTTGTTGAATTTGATCCTTAATCCTGTGCCGATTGCGGGATGCCAGGACGTGAATAATGTTCCCGAACCACTTACTGTATTTGCGTTCGCGAAAACAACAAATCCCAGTAAACCACTTTTCAATATATCGCGTCTGTACTCACTTTCCAGGTATAACAAACTTCGTCCACGGTACCTGTTCTGGTCAATCCCCCTGCCAGAGCGATTATAAGGGTCCCAGCCGATGCTCGGTAAATCCAAATAAGGTGCATTGCCGTTAAATACAGTCCAGAAGTAAGACCAAAATGCAACTGTATTTTGCTGATTTTTACGCGCTGGATTCATAGAGATGTATTTTCGAGCATCAAGGTATAAAGATTTCCAGCTGTCTTTGTTCCCTAAAAATCCTGGGTTGGAGCGGTAAATGATATTACCATAAGCACCAGGAAGCGGGTTGATTGAACTGTTACGGGTATCATAAAGTAGATTTAAACTAACGCCACTTGAAAATGAACGTCCTCGGGTACCATATTCATAGCCAGTGTACTGTGCTAGGTTGATATTTGGATCTTCAGGATGTATGTTAAAATGATAGTCGAGATTGTAGCCAAGACCCCCATAAAAATATGGCTTAATTTGCCGCAGTGCCGTTTGGTAAAATCTGATGTACTTGTAATTCAGAAACGTACTTTCATTCAACGAATGGCTACTACCAAGCCCCCAGGTAAATTGCGGGTAAACCATTAGGCGGGTATCTCCCTGGATTGTCCATGTATTATTTGGAAGCCAGATACTAGTTCTTAATGGCAATCCAAATCGCTCTTTAAAGTTCCAATATGGTGTAAATGAAGCAGTTGAAATGTTTGTTGTTTTGCGTGGCCCAAAGTAAGTTCCTGCCGTTGTACTGGTAATTAAGGCTGTTCCCGTACCACCTGGTACAGTGGTACCAAAAGGAAGAAAGCTGAAATAAAACGTTTTGTCTTTTTCTACACGAATCTTCTTAGGCTTAATCTTTACCAATTGTTTCGCGATATCAATCAGGTCTGTTTGTCTGGCGGTGTCCTTAATCTCAACAGATTTCTCAGGTATAATTGAGCCTGGTGTTTGCGCAACAACGATACATGGAAACAAGCAGACCATGATCAAAAAGATTTTTAACATATGTTTATACTTAACGTGAACACCCGCATACAAAACGATGTTTTACCAGCCTTTGTTTGAAAATAATTAGCCTTAAAGTTTGTGTCTGTCCTTTTTAGACAAAGAAAAAGGCAAATATATTTACTTTAGTTTTAAATAATGCTCCTCAATGCCGTCGGCTGCGATAACACCAGTAAAAATTACGAGTTTTTTCGAAGATAATTTAATGTATTGTTGAAAGTTGTTGTTACTAAGCATACTGAAATTGGCCTCGTCGTTATTAACTTCACGCTTTTCTGGGCTAAGTGTATATTTTCCGGTTTCAACCAGTTTGCCATCAGCGTAGCGTTCATAACGCTGTTGATTGAACTTAATTTGGTTGCCATTTCCCGGTTCAAAGTTTGGTGAGGCGCCAGCCATCTGTCCCCCGGTTACTGAACGTAGTTCCCAGGTGCCGTCTAAAGTTGATATTGACATTTCTTTCTTGCAACTGACGATCACAAACGTAATAAACAAGATAAAGCCGAGCTTCAGTGCCTTTTTCATGAAATGTAATTTATATAAAGAAACGATAAATTCACTAAAAGTGCTACTATTTAAAACGAAACACCGAACTGAAGCCCTGTTCCAAATGAACCGGACTGGTTATTCCCAAATCTGAATGGAACCGGAACAGCCAAAAAGTAAGAAACATCTTTCCCTTTTTTTATTACCTGGTTGAAAACTGGGGTAAAACCAAAGCGGCCATTAGTTTCAAAAGCCAGGCGACCTATAAACGTAAAGCCATGCGGAAAGCGGAACATAGCCCCGGGATGGAACAATACTGAACTTACTTTGGAAATGTGGTTTTCTGTACGTAACGCCGGTGCTACCTCAAAACTAACTCCAAACTTATCGCTTTTTAACAGGTTAATCCCGAAAGGAAATGCAACCGTATATACGTTAGAGAAATTACTTGTAAAGCCATGTTCCGTCCATGTGCCAATTGGGTTTACAATACTGAAGTACCCAGTAATTCTTGGGTACATGGCTGGCTGTTGCGCCTTAGCCGACAAATAAAATAAAACCAATATAATGCAGGGAAGGAGAGATCTAACAGTAAGATTCATGTTCATGTTATAAGGATTTAAGAAGAATTCCAAGGATTGCAGCAATACCTATTATATAGGGCTCTTTGAGTTTTGTAAAGTAGATCAAAGCAATTGCAGCAGCTATGCCGATGATGGCAGTAGGTATGTCGACGATTGACCGCAAGGCGATTATCACGACCGAACCAACCAGTGCCCCGATCACTACAGCAGTGATGCCATCAACAAAGGCCTTTACGCTAAGATCCTTTGCAATCTTTTTAAAAGAAGGAGCTAATGCTACCGTAAACAGATAACAGGGCAGGAAGGTAGCTAATGCAGCTACACATGCACCCGGAAACCCGGCCACCAGGTAGCCTATGAAGCCGACCGTAATCACAACTGGACCCGGGGTAATCATCGCTACGGCAACTGCGTCTATGAACTGATGTTCATTTAACCAGCCAAACTCTTTTACGACGCCGCTATGTAAAAAAGGAACGATTGCAAGTCCACTACCAAAGACGAAAGCTCCCGCCTTTGCGAAAAACCAGGCGATTTGCTGTAACGTGTTGCCATCATATTTCCAAAAACCCGTTACAAACAATATGCCTGCGGGTACTACCGCGGGCTTCTTTACCCACCTTGGTGGCGCTTTAATGAGCATATAAATTATGCCGCAAGCTAGAAACAAAAGCACCTCTTCTTTCTCAGTAACAACAGTTATCACGATCCCAGTAATGTAGAATAGCCACAATAGCCACTTATTTTTAATAGCCGCTGGCTCAAACTTGGAGATCGACTTGATGGTTAACTTATAGGCACTTACTGCGATTATTCCTATTACCGCAGCACCAACTCCATAAAAGACGGCCTGCATCCAGGGAAGTCCACCAAATAATTGGTAAGCCATCCCCAATAAAACAACCATGAAAAAGGAGGGCAGCACAAAAGCAAGTCCCGTTAAGGTTGCGCCAATTAGACCATAATGTACAAAGCCGATATATATGCCTAGCTGTGCTGCCAATGGGCCAGGAGCAAGTTGAGCCAATGCAAGACCTTCCTTGTATTCCTCATCAGTAAGCCAGCCTTTATTCTCTACCAGGTCCCGGTGCATATAACCCACCAAAGCAACAGGTCCACCAAACCCCCAGGTGCCAAGCTTGAGGTAATAGATTGTGATTTCCCATAGTGAGTAGCTTGCAGTGGTGATTTTTTGTTTATTCATGCCGTTACTATTTTGCTGTTATAATAATATCGGCATTTCTGATTAGTAAATAGAAGGAATTTAACTATTGGGATCCGCTTTACTTTTTTGCCTGTTTTTTTTATAAGTGCTGGGGGTTTGGCCTGTATGTTTCTTGAAAATCCTGGTAAAGTGGCTCTGATCTGAAAAGCCAGTCAGGTAGGCGATCTCTGTCAAACTATACGCAGACAAATCTATAAAGTTCAATGCCTTGTCTATTCGCAATTTCCTGATATAGTCACCAAATGATAGATCATCAAAATATTTTGAAAACTCCCTGGATAGGTATGCCGGATTGATCTCGAGATTTTCAGAAGCTTGTTGAAGACTTAAAACCATATTTGTGTCCATTTGATCCTGGATCAAGTCTTTTAATTCCTTCGCCCATGCCGGTGTTTTTTTAAGCTTGTTTTCTTTCAAGTATTGATGAAATACCTGGACCAGTAACTGTTCAACCGGACCCTGCGTATGTTTTTTAGAATACAAGTCTTTTGCCCAGGTATAGAGTCCATCGTAAATGGTCATCCCAAGCTCTAATAGATTTTGGTCATCCGGGATGTTTTGAGCTAATCCGGAAAATATTGCTTCCAACCCGGCCGACTGTGGAGCAAAGTCCTGGCGATCGGTATCCGCACCGCGAATAATCGCCGCCATTCTGTCCAAGGCGGGATCTTTCAATTTGTGCTTTGAAATGAAGTAATCAAAAGTACACCGATCCTGATGGTGCGTGTATTCTACGCCGGGGACGTCAAAGGGAATGGCTGGCAAAGACTCTGCTTTAGTCATAACCTCTTTAAAAGGCACATAAATGATTTCTGCCTCTTGATCAATAAATCGTTTGATTAACCAGGGGCAGGCAATTCGGTCGATTTTTGGATGTTCACGAGTTATCCACTTCATTTTACCTGGTTAATTTGTGCATAGATAAAGTCAACTGCATCTCTTACAAGCATTCCATTCTGATGATTAGATAAAACAACTATGGCCGTGCCATTTTTCCTACTAAATCTTAACAGACATGAGTTTCCAAAAGTATCGCCGTCCTTTTGATAGTAATCATCTTTAATGTCCCAACCTAAGCCAACCATCCTTTCATTGTCTTTATAGTAAACCTTCTGCGTCAGCCTAATAGCTGCTTCAAGCGTAGAAGTTCCTGAGATCTGCGCTTTTAAATATTTAATTAGATCAACTGCATTTGACTTTAAGCCTCCCGCCGGAGAAGCAGCCTTTAGAATCATCGGTTCTTGCGGATGGCCGCGTTGATCATAGAGACCAGCTACGTTTGTAGACCTGTTGTTATCAAATGTTGTATTTTCCATCTCCAAGGAATGTAAAATATCATGAGTTATCAAAGTATTAAAGGTCATTTCATTTTTTCTTGCGAGCAGATCTCCAAGTAAGGAAAAGGCATAGTTATTATATTGGTATTTTCCGTAATTCATTAAAGTATCTGTTTCTTTTAACATCCTATACAAATATTTTTGATCAACAAAACGGAAAGGGTTTCTAGGATCTTTCTGCAACAAACTTTCGAAATATTTATCACTACTTAGATTTGGCAAGCCGGACTGGTGAGAAGCAAGATCTGTTAATTTAATTTTGTTCCGATAGTTTCGTGGTAAACTGATGTCCACCGGAAGATATCGGTCGATAGGGTCACTTTCAGCCAGTCTGTGATGTTGGATATCAATAGCTAAAAGTAAGGCCGTTAAAGTTTTTGTTGCGGATCCAATTTCGAATATTGTTAAACTATCAACGACTGCGGATCCTTTTACCATTCTTGTCCCTATGGAATAATAATGCGTTTGGCCATTCTGGTAGATGCCTACTACTAAACCAACGTCGGGATTTTGGACTCTTATTCCGGCTTTTCCATAAAATAAAGAATCAATTGCTTTTTGTTGGGTTTGTGCAAAAGAGGAAGTGCTAATAGCAAGAAGAAAAATTAACAGAATTCTTATCATATTCAGATTTGTATAGATATAGATTTACTTTGAATCTAATATAGATGCAATCATCCAAAATAAGTTACAGCCAGGAGCAGCGCCTTAATATTGTTTTTCAAGCCATTTAATTTATTTTAGCTTGCATACCTTTATCTGTTTTAAGCTTTAGACTTAAATATCAATGAAAAAACTGCTTCTGCTCCTTTTATTACCAATTCAGTTACTTGCTCAAGGGTTCAATAATAAAGAAATTGCCGCTTTTCAACAACAGGCAAAACGCGTAACCATCATTCGCGATAATTGGGGTATTCCGCATGTTTATGGTAAAAGCGACGCTGATGCTGTATTTGGTTTAATGTACTCGCAATGTGAAGATGATTTTAAACGTGTGGAGCTGAACTATATAGAGAAACTTGGTCGGCTTGCTGAAGTTAATGGGGAGAAAGACCTTTTTAATGATTTGCAGATTCGTTTGTTGATCGATTCTTCGGAGACTATTGGTGACTACAAGAAGGCAGAGCCCTGGTTGAAGAAACTTTTGAATGCCTATGCCGCAGGAATCAACTTCTACCTTCATACCCATCACAACGTTAAACCCGCTTTATTAACTCGCTTTAAACCCTGGTATCCATTGTTGTGGACTGACGGCAGCATTGGCGCGATTAACACCGGAAACCTGACCATAAATGAACTGACCAAGTTTTATAGCGGGGATTTTACACCAACTATCGAGAAAGCTCCCTTGAAGGATCAGCAAAGTGGCTCAAATGGCTTCGCATTTGGCCCATCGATGACGGATAGTGGAAACGCAATTTTGTATATCAATCCACATACTACTTTTTACTTTAGGCCAGAAGTTCAAATGCAAAGTGAAGAAGGATTAAACGCTTACGGGGCAGTCACCTGGGGGCA
Organism: Pedobacter sp.; assembly: GCA_028287885.1. Classification (GTDB taxonomy): domain Bacteria; phylum Bacteroidota; class Bacteroidia; order Sphingobacteriales; family Sphingobacteriaceae; genus Pedobacter. The sequence continues at coordinate 1,093 of JAQBOT010000314.1, read as the reverse complement.
GTTTTTTGTTTACCAAGGCTTCAATGAATTCTGCGGATGGATGCACACTTCAAATAATGTTGATATCGCAGACATGTACGAAGAAAAAATTAGCAAAACCTCAAAAGGTCTTATTTATGAATACGACAATAAGCTGCTGCCGGTTATCCAAAAGAAGATCTTAATTCGCTATCTGGAAGGTTCAGAATTAAAAGCCAAAACTTTCAACACATATTTTACGAACAAGGGCCCTGTGATGGCGATCCGAGATGGGAAATGGATCAGCTTGAAATCTAAAAACAGGAATGCAGCAAGCCTGGTGCAAAGTTGGGTTCGTACAAAATCTAAGTCCTTCGAAGATTATAAAAGGGCTATGGATCTTAAAGCAAATGGCTCAAACAATACGGTTTACGCTGATGCGAAAGGAAACATCGCCTTTTGGCATGGCAATTTTATTCCAATCCGTAATCCGAAATACAACTGGGCTGGGGTAGTAGACGGCAGTACTTCGGCAACGGCATGGCAAGGTTTGCACCCAGTTATCGAATCCGTACATGTATATAACCCGGTGAATGGCTGGCTGCAGAATTGCAATTCAACTCCCTTCAGTGTAGCGGGAATCAACAGTCCTAAAAAAGCAGATTACCCAACGTACATGGCACCAGATGGCGAGAACTTCAGAGGTGTAAATGCTGTACGCTTATTGAGTCGCAAACAGAAGTATAATTTGGAGAACGTAATTGCAGCAGGATACGATACCTACTTGCCCGCTTTTGAAATTTTGATTCCGCCTTTGATAAAAGCATATGAAGAACTTCCAAAAACAGATTCATTGGTAAATGAATTAAAAGACCCAATTGCGATTTTGAAAGGTTGGGATTACAGAAGTTCTGCAGGTTCTGTCGCCTGTACAATTGCTTTCGAATGGGCCGAACGTGTAAACCGCATTCTCCAAAAGGTGTACATCAATCAGGGTGAAAAAGACCAGGTTGAAAACACCAAAGATCTTGCTGCAAAAGCGCGTCCGAAAGAACTTCTTGACCCATTGAAAGCTACGATAGACGATCTGACAAAACGTTTTGGTACCTGGAATAAGCCTTGGGGAGAAATTAAC
>JAQBOT010000299.1 GCA_028287885.1 Pedobacter sp. | reverse complement strand
TTCTGACACCACGAGCACAAAGGCAGCACCATCAGAGGTCTGTGAAGAATTACCGGCAGTAACGGTCCCGTTAGCAGCAAACACTGGCTTCAAGTTAGACAACTTTTCTATCGAAGTATCTGCACGCGGACCTTCGTCAGTATCCACGACATACCTCCGGGTTTGTTTCTTCATGTCGGCATCCAGGTAGTTTTCATTTACTGTAATCGGCAACACCCCTGCCTTCAAACGGCCGTTTTTAATGGCTTCAACAGCTTTCATATTCGACTGGTAAGAAAACGCATCCTGATCTTCGCGGCTGACCTTATATTCTTCGGCAACGGCCTCAGCGGTAAGGCCCATCCCCCAGTACCAATCTGGATTTTTCCTTGCGACATCTGGATTTGGAACAAGCTTCCATCCGCCAAAGGGCATGCCCGACATCACTTCAACACCACCAGCAATGATACAATCAGCCATCCCGCTCCTGATTTTCGCAACTGCGGTCGCTATTGTTTCCAGGCCTGAAGCGCAATATCGGTTAACCGTTACTCCAGGTACCTTTTCCGTATCAAGGCCCATCAATGAAACCATACGGCCAATGTTTAGGCCCTGCTCCGCTTCTGGTGTGGCATTTCCGACGATCACATCGTCAATTTGTTCTTTATCTAAATTGGGTACAGAAGCTACAAGCTCCCTAATCACCTCTGCAGCCAGATCATCAGCTCTAGTGAACCGAAATACACCACGTGGCGCTTTTCCAACTGCTGTGCGATAACCCGCTATTATATATGCTTCCATGTTTTCCTTCAATTAATTGGCAATTGCCAAACTAGTTTCTTAAGGGTTTACCTTTTGTAACGATACTTTGAATGCGTTCTAATGTTTTCCGCTCGGTACAAAGAGACAAAAAGGCCTCTCTTTCCAGATCAAGCAGATATTGCTCCGTCACCTCGGTCGGAGAGGATAGGTCTCCACCGCACAATACCCATCCAAGCTTTTCAGATATTTTCTTGTCGTGTTCTGATATAAAATGCCCGGAGTACATGGAGTTTGCACCCGCATATACAATTCCAAGCCCTTGTTTTCCCAATACCTTGATGTCTTTGCGCCTAACCGGTTGCGTATAGCCCGCCTCTGCCAGCTCAATTGCCTTAGCTTTCGCATCTGCCAATAAGCGGCTTCTGTTCATGGATATGGAATATTTATCCTTCTGCAAGTATCCAAGTTCCGCAGCTTCTACAGCAGAGGTGGAAACTTTAGCCATTCCAATGGTTAAAAAGCGGTCCTTTAATGCATTCTGCACAATCTGATCATCTTTGTATTCATCAGAGGCCCGCAAGGCGAATTCTTTGGTACCACCACCTCCGGGGATCACGCCGACTCCGAATTCAACCAATCCCATATACGTTTCGGCACTCAATTGAACATGATCGGCATGAAGGCTAAATTCACATCCGCCGCCAAGCGTTAAATTATGAGGGGCAACAACGACTGGAATGGAAGAATACCTGATCCGCATGGACGTGTTCTGAAACAACTTAACCGCCATATTCAGTTCATCCCATTCCTGTTCTACAGCCATCATAAAGATCATACCCACGTTTGCTCCGGCAGAAAAATTGGCACCATCATTACCGATCACCAATCCCCTGTATTCCTTTTCGGCCAAGTCAATGGCCTTGTTGATTGCCTGCAAAGTGTCTCCACCGATGGTATTCATCTTCGAATGGAATTCAACATTGAGGATGCCATCACCTAAATCTATGATCGAAGCGCCTGAATTCTTCCAGATGGTTTTTGTATCCCTGATATTGTCTAAGACTAAATAGGCTTCAGAACCAGGAACGGGTTTATAGGATTTGGATGGAATGTCATAGTAGTTTTTAATGCCTTGCTCTATTTTGTAAAATGACGTAAAACCGGCATCAAGCATCTCGTGTACCCATACAGCAGGCTCATGTCCATACGCTTTCATGCCTTCCAGAGATTCTTTTATGCCAACAGCATCCCAGACCTCAAAGGGCCCAAGTTCCCAGCCAAATCCTGCACGCATGGCATCATCAATGCGGTACAATTCATCTGAGATCTCCGGAATTCGATCTGAAACATATTCGAATAAGCCGAAAAAAGAGGCGCGGAACAATTCAGCCGCCTTGTCCTTTCCCGTTGCGAATACTTTCATTCTGGCTGCTACGTTTTCAATCGACTTGGTTAATTCTAAAGTTGCCGATTTCACCTTAACCTGAGGTCTATACTCCAGTGTTTTCAGGTTCAGAGCCAGAATTTCAGTTTGGCCATCCACAGTCTTCGTTTTCTTATAAAAACCTTGCTTCGTTTTATCGCCAAGCCAATTGTTGCTTGCCATCTTTTCCACATAGCCCGGCAACTTAAATAGTTCATGCGCTTTGTCTTGCAGACAATTGTCGTATAGTCCTTTTGCCACTTTGATCATGGTATCCAGACCGACTACATCCGTTGTGCGGAAAGTGGCTGATTTGGGGCGCCCTAGTGCTGGTCCAGTAAACTTATCTACCTCTTCCACAGAAAGGTCCATCTTTTCAACAAGGTGCAGCAGCGACATAATCGAATACACCCCAACGCGGTTCGCAATAAAGGCTGGCGTATCTTTACATAAGACGGTTGTCTTACCCAGGTATTTGTCGCCATAATGCTTAAGGAAGTCGATCAGTTCGGGTTTGGTAAAAGGCGTTGGAATAATCTCCAATAGGC
>JAQBOT010000287.1 GCA_028287885.1 Pedobacter sp. | reverse complement strand
AACGAAGCTTCCTACAATTTGGCCCTTGCATTTCAACAGGCTTGTGTTAACTTGCATTTTTAAAGAAAACAAATGGCAACCTCAAAAATTACATACAATGGAGGGTTAAGAACAACCTCCATTCACGAACGTTCGGGAAACGAAATCATCACAGATGCTCCGTTAGATAATAAAGGAAAAGGGGAGGCTTTCTCACCAACAGATCTACTGGCAACTTCTTTAGGCAACTGCATGTTAACCATTATCGGCATTGCGGCCAATGAACACGGCTTCAGCATTGATGGTACAAATTGTGAAATCACAAAAATAATGGCGGAAAATCCACGCCGGGTGACAGAAATAATTGTGAATTTCCAATTTCCGCAAAATGATTATAGCGAAAAAGTAAAGACAATAATAGAAAGGTCAGCAAATACTTGCCCTGTGATGTACAGTATTCACCCGGACATCAAGAAAACTGTTCTTTTTAATTACTAATTACCTCAGCCACTTCATCTGCAGAAATGTCTCCATGAGAGGCATCTAAAACACAATTCCCGTCTTTGATAAGAAGGATTTGTGGCGATTCATGATGCACCTGGAACTTCTCGGCAACTTCAGCTGAGATGTTCCGGTGACTAATAAGATCCAAAAAGTACAAGCTTGTATCCTCTGGAATAACTTCCCAGTCCATTTCAAACCGTCGTTTTGCCATCATACTTACCGAGCATCTGGTACTGTGTTTGAATATCAGGCTATAGCCTGGCTGGTTTTTAATCTCGTCGATCTGATTTACATCAGTAATATATTTCCACTGCATTATTAAAAGTCTTTTAATTTAATTGGAGTGTTAACCCCTTTTTTTTCTTCCTTCCGGATAAGAACTGTAAGCCGGACAAACACGGCTAGAACATGCCTGCAACAGTGCAGTTGCAAAAAATACGCCAAGCAATAAAATAGCAATCTTTTTCATCTATGAATCTTAATTATTAGGGTTGTGATGTAACTAAGCTACACGTTTTGTTAAATAAACAAAAGAATTCTTAGATTGTTGCAGCCAGGTCTGCCATTTTGATTGCGGTAATCGCAGCTTCGTCGCCCTTATTGCCATGTTTGCCGCCAGCACGATCAATTGCCTGCTGTTGGTCATTGGTTGTTAAAACGCCGAAAATGACCGGTTTATTATGCTTGATGCCTACCTGAGTTAAGCCATGTGCAACCGCATCGCAGATGAAATCAAAATGCCGTGTTTCCCCTTGGATAATACAACCCAAGCAGATTACTGCATCTAAATACGGATGTTTGTTTAAGATCAGTTCTGCAGCGCTGGTAAGCTCGAAACTGCCGGGTACGGATACAGACAAAATGTTGCTTTCGTCTACACCATGCATCAATAGTTTATCTAGAGCCCCCTTATACAAGCTTCCGGTTACCTCTGCATTCCATTCAGCGACCGCAATAGCAAATTTGTAGGGGCTAGCGTTTGGTATTGTTGTATGGGAAAAGTCTGATAGGTTCTTTAATTGTGTGGCCATGTGGTAAAGATAGGAATTAGGTATAAAAAAAGGCTAGCAATTCTATTTGCTAACCTTTTTTACACCTACTAAAAATATATTATTTTGCCTCTGCGGTAGCACGCGCAATATATGCGTCAATGATAGTCGCTTCCTGACTTGCAGGATATTCCGCTTTGATCTTCGTATAAGCTTCTTCAGCAGACTTGTAATCTTTCAATTGCTCGTAAACCAAACCAAGTTTCTTTAAGAACATTGGCGAGGTAAATTTATTGCTTGCTTTCTCAGATGCTTTTTTATAATAGGTAGCTGCCTGTTTGTAGTCTTTCAACTCGCTATAAGCATCACCCAATAAACCCAATGCCAAAGGATCTGCAACCGGGCTGCCGGTTTCAGAATACTTTCCTAAAGCTTCAGTTGCTTTTTTATACTCTCCTTTACGCAGATAAATACCACCCAAATACAAGTTTGCAAGGTTTGCAGATTTAGTATTTGCATATTCATCAGCAATTTTTTCAAATCCTGGATATCCAGAGTCACCGTTAATCGCTTTGTTTGCCAAAGAATCAACTCCAACATATTGCTCTGCTTTGTACATTTTTGCAGAAGCCTCTATAGCCCTGTTTTTCAAGTACACATTCTGGTACCAGATGTAAATTGCGATTAGTACAATTACTGCACCTGCAATGAACAATAGGCTTTTAGAGTTCTCTAAGAAAAAAGACCCCTTTTTTACCGGATGATTTATTTCGTTTTGTGTTGTAGACATTTTATTTATGAAAAATTAAGGATTGCAAAAATACGTTTTTCGCTTAAAGTATCAACCCCTTTTTTTAGCCTATTTACATTAAACCGAACATCTATATCGAAAGTGGGTCTGTTTTTGCTGGATTGTCGCTTTTCTTTCAGGCTAACTGGCGGATTTCAGGAGTATCGCAATTTATTTTGCAGGGGACATCTTAAGAAGCTGCTCATATCTTAAATATTAAAAGGGCTAATGCTGGCCTGATTTGAAGGTGTCTAATACTTTGTTTTAATGTTAAAGGTGTTTGTCGAGTGATGTTGCGATCTTAACATAGATTGCTTTGGATATCGACTACTTAGAATTACTGCAAAGGGAAAAGAGAAGGAACCCGCCACAACCACTTCTGACATCATAAATGTAAAAACAGTCGTTACGCCAGTTCTACTGCAATCATTTTATGATCCTTTTTAAGGCAATTTAGAGACTGCATTATCTCTCATGATCTGTGAACTTTATAAATAAGTTGCCGCTTTTTTCATGCTATTTGCCGGTAAAAAAAATCAACAACTTGCTTAAAATGGAATTGTATCACACAATAACTTATCTAGATCCTTAGTTAAATGCAGAGATTCAATAATAAAGACTACTAAGTTAGTAGATTTTATTATATTTGTTTCAGGCTCTAAAAATAGTCTTGTGTCCGACTGGGAAGGTGGGGGTTTGCAAAACCTTTTATGATGGTTCGATTCCATCCAAGACGTCTAAATATATGGTTGAAGACATTAGATATTTGGTTAGATCTAGGGTATGTTTGTTTGAAGATGCCAGGCCAGCTAGCCTGGCTCTTCAACAAATTTACCAACTGTTGTAAAACCTAACAACATTTCCCGGTACAGGTAGTTGGTCTTACAATCGAACTGATTTAATATGCAGACTGTCATTTCACTGTCGGGTTAATTGCGCTAGTTTCATCCCTAGGCTACTCCCTTAACCAAATGACAGGCGCCCGGTAAGTAGATCCTGTATTTGTCTCAGAAATCGAAAGTTATATTAGCTTTGCAAACCACGTTAAATCTGCAAACAAGCTGTTGCAGATTCTAAAAAATTATATCGCTACTCTAGTAGTTATGATTAAATGATGGTTCATAACGCTTACGATAGATCAGGTATGATTGCTCCTGGAAAGACATATTCAAACCCTAGATTATTTCCCTCAAACTTTTGAGTGATCTGGGGAGTTTGTTGTTCGAAAAGGCAGTTCGTGCTTATTGTAGAGAAATTGGATTAGCAAAGTTCACTAATCATTAAAGGAAAATTCTGAGAAAGTGCTATTACATCGATTTCGCTGAGCAAAAAAATCAATTTCCTTTGATGGTTTGAATGTGGCTGAGACAAACCCCTGCTTATGGAAACGCTGATCGTTGGGAAAATTAATACTCTTCGGTTTCAAGCGAATTGGTACCTTTGAAGAATATTCTATGTGGTTAAAAAACATTACCCTGCTTAACTTTAAAAACTATGCTGATGCATCGGTTGCTTTCTCCAAAACTGTAAATGCATTTGTCGGCGATAATGGGGCAGGTAAAACCAACCTGCTGGATGCGATCCACTACTTGTGCCTGTGCAAAGGCTACTTCAATCCAATTGATACACAGCAAATCAAGACCGGTGAGGATCTTTTTCTTATCCAGGGCGACTTTGAGCGTGATGAGAAGAACGAAAAAATAACCTGTGGCGTTAAAAGAAATCAGAAAAAGCAGTTTAAAAGGAATAAAAAGGAATACGATAAACTGGCCGACCATATCGGTTTATTTCCTTTAGTGATGATCTCTCCATATGATGCGAGCATTATTATAGAAGGTAGCGAAGAGCGTCGGCGGTTTATGGACAACGTGATCTCCCAAACGGATGCGCGTTATCTCGATGAGCTTATTATTTACAACAAGCACTTACTGAATAGGAATGCGTTTTTGAAACAGGTTGCTATAAACCGCAGGTATGACCCGACTTTGTTTGAGATAATCGATGCGCAGCTTGTTGCCTCGGGAAATAAGATCTTCGAAAAGAGAAAGCAGTTTATGCTGGACTTTATTCCGCTATTTAACCAGCATTATGCGTATCTTTCGAACAGTAGTGAACAGGTGAATCTTGAATATTTGTCGCAATTGAATGATAGCTTATTTGAAAGCTTGCTGGGCCAGTCGGTTGAGAAAGATAAAATTCTTGAGCGCACCACGACCGGCATTCATAAGGATGACCTCATATTTTCAATCCGCGACATGCCATTGAAAAATTTTGGCTCTCAGGGACAACAGAAATCTTTCCTTATTGCTCTTAAGCTAGCGCAATATTCTTATCTTCAGAAGTATAAAGGTTTCAAGCCTTTACTGTTGCTGGATGATATTTTTGACAAGCTAGATGACCACCGGGTGCACAAATTGATGGAAATGGTTTCGCACCATGATTTCGGACAAATATTCATAACCGACACAGGACGCGAAAGGGTACTAAATATCTTCAATCGGATTGAAGTTCCAGTAACTTTGTTTGTAGTAAATAACGGATCGATCAACCATGCGTAAACCGAACGATATTACCCTGAAAGAGGGCATCACCAAGTTGTTATCTGTATACCGCTTGAAGGGAAAATTTGATGAAACTTCCGTGTTGGCGCTATGGCCGGAAATTATGGGTAAGGCGGTTGCAAATCGGACTACACAAATCTATATCGCTCAAAGAAAGCTTTTTGTGCGGATCGAATCTTCAGTGATCAAGAATGATCTTTTAATGATAAGAACCGGAATCATTCAAACCCTGAATGAAAGAGCCGGTTCTGAAGTCATTACTGAAATCGTTTT
>JAQBOT010000283.1 GCA_028287885.1 Pedobacter sp. | reverse complement strand
TAAAACGGTACAGAAGACGATTACTCCTGCACTGGTTTCCGCCGCCATCAAGAGAATGCCACGCGTCATATATCAACAAAATGGCACAGAGCTGAACAGGGAATTAAATGGCAGGGTAAATAACCTGGACAAGTTCGCCATGGATTATTATAAGTTCCTTGCAAAGACGGTCGAAGTTCCTGCTTCTGATGAAAGAGAATTGTTTTTGGTTTCACATCAGCCGAAAGGCGATATTGATCTCCAAATCTTCAATTTAAAGAAGGATAGTACGACTGGAAGGCGTGTTTTTCACCGACTTTTCAAAGCTGAGCAAACCAAAGAAATTAGATTGTACGGCTTTGCTGAGGATGATGTTTTCAAAGTTACAGGTCGGGAAAGTTCGGGGATTAAAGTTCGGATGGTTGGTGGCGAAGGCAAAGATAGTTTTCAGGTAGAGCCGGATTTAAGAAACAGGGCTAAGAATTATATTTATGATAGAAAGGACCAGGAGGTTGTATTGCCTTCAGGCAGATTGGCGAAAATCAGACTTGCCAATGATACCCTGGTCAACTCTTATAATCAAAATAGCTTCCGATTCGATAGGCTGGGACCACTCTTCAGGTTGAGTTACAGTGCAGATCAAGGCTTGCAACCTGGGATTGGCCTGATCTACGAAAAGCAAGGTTTTAGAAAGATACCCTATGCCTCCAAGAATGAGTTTTGGGTAAACTATTCTATTGGCCGGAAATCCTTTCATTTTACCTATGCTGGAGACTTTAAAGAAGCTGTGGGAAAGAATGATTTGAAAATTGATATCGATGTGCTTGGTCCAAATAATCAAAGCAACTTCTTTGGTGTCGGGAATAACACACAGTTTGCAAATGCAGGCAGCCGGTTAATTAATTATTACCGAAATTACTATGATTACATTAATGCTGATTTTAAGCTTAAACGCTCTATTGCAGCTAATCTAACGATTGAGGGCGGCTTATCTACGGAGTATTTTACAAGCACATTCGCTGATAATACCGGTCGCTTTTTGAGAGAGTTTAATGAAACCAACCCTGGAGAAGAGGTTTTTAACAAAAGGTTCTTTGCTGGCCTTGTTGGTGTGCTTACCTACGATAACCGAGACAATGCATCGATGCCCAAAAAAGGATTATACTGGCGTACAGAAATAGCAGCAAAACAACAGATTTCCAAACAACATGATCGGTATGGAAGGATCGAAAGTGAGCTTAGGTTTTATCTTAACCCAGGAAGTTCCGGATTTGTTGTCGCAAATCGAATTGGTGTAGGAACAACGCTAGGCGATCCGGAATTTTACCAACGCATACAATTGGGCGGAATTAATAACTTACGTGGCTTTCACAGCAACCGTTTTACTGGGAAAACAGGCGCCTTCTACAACCTAGACCTAAGACTCAAGCTGTTCAACTTTACTTCATACATTACGCCAGGGGCAGTCGGCCTTATAGCCTTCAATGATGTTGGGCGTGTCTGGGAGCCCGGAGAATCTTCAACCAACTGGCACGATGGGTATGGCGGAGGCTTTTACGTGATCCCGGCTGAACTGGTTCTGATTCAGGCGACGGTTGGACATTCGAAAGAAGGCACTTTGCCTTATATTTCTGTGGGATTCTCTTTTTAATTCTACTTTTGGAGGAGGGCACGCTTGAAACTATATAAGGGAAGAAGTGTTAATTAGTACAGAAAACGATATGTATGCCTAAAAACCTAGTAATTATTGGAGGAGGCTTTTCCGGAATCAATCTGGCAAAAGAACTAGCCAACAATGCAGATTTCTCCGTTACTCTAGTCGATAAGAATAATTACAATTTCTTTCCGCCATTAATCTATCAGGTTGCGACTGCATATTTAGAGCCTTCAAGTATTAGCTACCCCTTCCGCAAGCTCTTTGCCGGTAAAAAGAACCTGTACTTTAGACTTGGGGTTCTGATCAAGGTTGTGCCTGAGCTAAGTAAGGTGATCTTAAACAACGGCGAACTCCAATACGATTTGCTGGTATTTGCAACGGGTGCGGAAACCAACTATTTTGGGAATGAAAATATAAAGAAGAATGCCATCCCAATGAAGACTCTGAGCAATGCTATTTCAATGCGTAATACCTTACTGATGCGGATGGAACAAGCATCTATATCTAAGGATCCGGAAGAAGTAAAAAAACTTTTAACCCTTGTTATAGCTGGAGGGGGCCCAACAGGAGTAGAGATATCAGGAATGTTCGCAGAAATGAAAGTGGGCATACTTAGAAAGGATTATCCGGAACTGAAAGGTAAAGGAGGGGAGATCTACCTGGTAGACGGAGGTACTTGTGTGCTTTCGCCGATGAGCGAAAAGTCACAACAAGATACATCGAAGGTATTAAGAAAACTGGGTGTAACCATGATCATGAATACCCATGTAGACGATTTCGTAGATGACACGGTTATCTTGTCGGGCGGTGCTAAGATCAGCACCAAAAATCTCATTTGGGCGGCGGGTGTTACGGCAAAAATCTTTGATGGCATTCCGGCTGAATGGTATGGTCGGGGAAAACGGATGGTTGTGGATGAATTTAACAAGGTAATCGGCTCAACTAATATTTACGCTATTGGGGATACTTGTTTGCAAACCACAGATGTAGAATTTCCTGCGGGGCACCCGCAAGTTGCACAGGTTGCAATTCAGCATGGAAAGCAGCTGTCAAAAAACTTAATGCGTGAAGTTGATGGACGGGCAATGATACCTTTCAAATACCACGATAAAGGTTCTATGGCCATCATTGGTTATGCGAAGGCTGTTGTAGACCTACCAATGCCGAAACTTCATTTAAACGGCTTTATTGCTTGGTTGGCATGGTTGTTTATACACCTTATGTCGCTTATTACCTATAGAAATCGTGCACGGACGTTCTGGAACTGGACGGTTGCTTACTTTTCAAAGGATCAATCTTTGAGGATGATTATTAGGCCGGTAGATGATGAGAAAAACGTATAATAGAGAGGGGCATGCATTTAGCTTTACGATTTACAGTTTTGCATGAAAGGAATTTCAAGGTGCCTAATTGAAAAATTTACTTTAAGGTATTGGATTGAAAAAATAAGTTTGATCTCTACTGAATAAAATTAACTTTGCGGCTGTATACCCGGGTGGCGAAATTGGCAGACGCACCACCTTGAGGGGGTGGCGCTTGAAAAGGCGTGGCAGTTCGAATCTGCTTCCGGGTACAACTTCTCCTTTTAATAGCATTTCTGCTCGCTTTTTTTAAATTTACATACAGTTTACCATACATGATTATAGATATTCTAGCTGAACTGTTGTGGTCGGTATTTTTTATAAACTTATTTGAGGG
>JAQBOT010000279.1 GCA_028287885.1 Pedobacter sp. | reverse complement strand
GAACTTGCTTATTGTTTCCTCCATGAGGCTGACATCGCCGATATCCCCTGTTAAGGTATGGAAAGGTAAATCGGGAGGAACTTGCTTATCCATTGCAGTCACTTCGAACTGCTCACTTAATAATAGGGCAACCATTGTGCCTACCTTACCGGTGCCTAAGCATAAAACCTTATTAATCATGAAATTGATTTTAGTTGATCATATAATTAATCTAAGGAATTTGACTGAGAGTTCCCGGTTTGACAGGATTAATAAATCATAGATTCCAATCCTTCGAAATTGTAAACTGAAAATTTTGGTGGCTGTATTCACAATTTCGAACAGGAGTGTGTAATAATTTGTATGTCTTGTTCCCTCTTCATTAATAGCGAGATAGCTTTAATTTTACTATTTTTAATTGTTAGATTTTCTTAAGTTAAACTTACCGCTTGCTAATGAAGCTTTTCCTTTCCTTATGTCTTGTTATCTTTTTTGCGATTGATCTAAACGCACAAAATAGGGAGATCGATAGCTTGAAAAAGGCATTGACTGTAGCTAAGGATGATAAAAGCCGGGTCTTTATATTGGAATCGCTCAGTTATGCGTATTTGTCCTCTCATCCCGATACCGCCCTTAAATATGCACTACAGGGATTGCAACTGGCACAGGAGATCAAGTATCCCAAAGGTGAGATGTCTTGTACCAATGCGCTTGGAAACGTTTATTTCAATATTGGCGAATATCCAAAGGCCTTGGAGAAGTATCTGCAATATTTAGAGATGAAGGAAAAGGCGAAAGATGGAGGCAACAATGCAATTGCATACTTTAATTTAGCCAATGTATATACCGAAACGAATGATTATCGACATGCCTTAATGTACCTGACGAAAGCTAAAAAGGCAGATGAAAAGGCGAAAGACACTGCAGCAATCTTATATGACTGGTACTCGTTGGGCAGTGTTTATTTAAGAATGAAAAACGCCGATTCGGCTTTGTATAATTTAAACCAATCGCATCGGCTTGCAGTGAAGATAAACGACAAGAATATGCTTGGCGCAATTCTGAACACCTTCGGCGAACTTTACCTCTTCAAAGAAGATATTTTACAAGCTAGAAGATATTACAAACTCAGCATACCCTATGTTGTAGCTGTGGCAGACAATGACGTTCTTACCGCAAATTACTTTGGCATTGCAAAAACTTTCCAAAAACAAGGCCTGATCGACTCTGCTATATACTATTCTGGCAAAGCCATGTCGGCAGCAAAAAAGGGACCTTTTCCAAAGCATATCCTTGAATTAAGTACATTTTTAACGGGCGTATTCAGTAAGAAGAAACAGTATGACAGTGCTTTCTATTACCAGCAATTAAGTACCACAATGAAGGATAGCCTGTTCAATATTGAACAGATGAAAAAGGTGCAAAACATGAATTTTGAGGAGCAGCAAAGACAGAAGTCGATTGAAGACGCAAAGATTCAATACCGCAACAAGTTGCAGTTGATGGCCGTAATTTTTGTTTCTGTGATCTTTTTTGGTATTGCCATTTTTCTTTGGCGTGTTAACAAACGGGAACAGGCCGCTAATGCATTACTACAACAAGAAAAGGAGAAGGTAGAATCAACATTAGTAAAATTAACAGAAACGCAGGCTCAGCTTATCCACTCAGAGAAAATGGCATCACTCGGTGAACTTACCGCCGGCATCGCCCATGAAATACAAAACCCTTTAAACTTCGTCAATAACTTTTCAGAGGTAAATAGAGAACTGTTGATTGAATTGAAGAATGAACTTGAAAAAGAAAACCTAATCGACCTTGAAGAAATTACCGATGATATTATAGCCAATGAAGAAAAAATAAACCAACATGGCAAAAGAGCCGACGGGATTGTAAAAGGCATGTTGCAACACAGCAGCAGCAGTACGGGAGTAAAAGAACAAACCGACCTCAATGCTTTAGCCGATGAACATTTACGTTTGGCCTACCAGGGAATGCGTGCAAAGGATAAATCATTCCATGCTTTAGTAAAGACAGAGTTTGATCCATTGCTGCCGGAGATTAAGATAATCCCTAAGGATATTAGTCGGGTTCTAATTAACTTGTACAATAATGCCTTCTTTGCTGTTAACGAGAAGAAGAAGACTGCGCCGGAAGACTACAACCCGACGGTTTTGGTAAGTACTAATTTGGTTGATAGAGACGTGGAGATTAAGGTTGTTGATAATGGTAATGGTATTCCACAACAACATTTAGATAAGGTGTTCCAGCCATTCTTTACAACGAAGCCAACAGGGCAAGGAACCGGACTAGGTTTATCGTTGAGTTATGATATCGTAAAGATACATGGCGGCGAAATAAAGATCGATACGAAAGAGGGCCAGGGTACAACTTTCACCGTTCGTTTGCCGCTCGCCTAAATAGGCGGGTCATCACTCGTCGCAGGTGTCGCATCTCAGCCACAAGCATTTTCGTTCTCATGGGGCCAATCTGTACCTGATGTTAGCAATCGCGATGCCCTTATGCGTGATGCTTAGGTCTTCAATTGGGCTATGGTCATAAATAATTGTAACGACTCTGAAAGGTTTCTCTGCTTCTGTTTCAAATAATTGGGCTCCTGTCGGTGTTTTAACAGGAAATGTCATACCGCCTCTTGATCCGTCCCGCAAGAAGTTTCCTACCGATGTTTGAAAGTCAATCTGCTTATTTTGTCTGTTTGGTGAAAGTTCAAAGCCGAACTCTATGCAGGGTTTAGACAATACGATCATAAAGGTTTCTCTGAACTCAGACATAAACAAGACTTCCGGATGTTCATTTTCTACATTAGGCAAGGTATTCCAATGGGCGCTCCAGCCATATGGTGATGGTGTTGTCGGTTTCAATCTCCTGACATGGATTGCCTTTCCATTTCCATCCCCGCTAAAGAAAGCAATGTTCAAATTGTTTGAGTTTATTTGATGGTAAGTCTTTCCTTCGTCCAGGTGTGCGATACTAAGGAGAGATGTATTTTGGATATATTCTGAACCTGGGCTGCCCCAGGAACCGGAGGAGGTTCCTGCAAGCGGCGGGTATGGAGGAAGCGGAATTTGTATCGGCTGTCCGGGTTCAATACCTGCTTCTGGCGTATACCCGGGTACCTCAAGTACGGTAAGCGGAAATTCCGTAGAGACTGCGCTTGTTTCGGCACGCTCCCCAATGTTGTTTTCAACTTTTGAACAACCCGAAGCAGCATATAGGCAGGCTGCAGCAAGGAACCATCTACCAATGAATTTTTTCATAACCTCTTAATTATTGAACTTTTATTCAGCTAGTTTATACCTGATATTAGCCAGTGCGACACCATCGTGAGTGATGCTTAAATCCTCCCCTGGTTCATTGGAGCGTCCAACTGTGATTACAGAAAAAGGGGCAGTGGCTTGTATGTTGTACAAGCGGGCTCCATTTGGCGTTCTGGTAAGCATTCCATATTGACCTCTTGTACCATCATGATAAAAATTCCCAACCAAAAATGAAAAGTGAAAATCTTTGTTCTGCCTGTTCGGTGCAAGTTCAAACCCAAATTCCAGGCAGGGTTTAGATAAAATAATCATGAAGGCTTCTCTGAATTCAGAAACAAATAATACTTCCGGATGCTTGCTTTGTGTCTGATTCTTATTATCCCATGGGCAGGACCAACCATAAGGCGATGGGGTTGTTGGCTTCAATCTCCTAGCCTTTATCGCTTTTCCGTCTCCATCGCCGCTGAAAAAAGCAACGTTTAAAGCTGGAGTATTCAACTGGTGATAGGTCTTTCCTTCTTCTAAAAAGCTAAAATTAAAAGGATCCGTTCGGTTCAAGTATTCAGCATTTGGTACGGCAGTGTTATGCCACTCCGTGTCTCTGAATGGCGGGTCTGGCGGGATTGGGATAGAGAGTGGGTTCCCAGGTTCTACACCTGGTTCCGGCGTGTAGCCCGGTACAAGCGGTACGGTAAGTGGATTGTCTGTGTCCTGGCCGCTAATTGGCACATCCGCTACAGCACTCCAGCCCAGTGCAACTATACTAATGCAGGCTGCAGCAAAGCAGCATTTACCGACAAAATTTTTCATCACTTCATTGAGTTAGATCAAATTGATTGCGGAATAAAGAAGCAGGAAAATGAATGTTGTACTAATATTCACGCTTTATATTCTAAAGCCTGAATTTCGGTATAGAAAATGGGCGTGTCAATGACTAGATGTAGCCATTTTTCGGGCCGCATAATGATTTCTGAAATAGTCCTACCTTGCGAGAGACTGCTGCCATCTTAAGTTGCTCTCCCAATAGCGTAAGAAATATCATAAAAGACAACGAACTAAAAACTTTCAAATACAAGTCCATTGTTAGGATTCGCAAACAGCACTTACAAAAGTTTATCAATAAGCCACAGCTTAGCCTCTGAGGCTCGTTTTTTGGTTATTTGATTGATAGCTTATGTCTGTCTTCGAAAATAACTACGTATAGCAGCTTATTTAGGCATAACCACTAATTACACCTCCAAAATTAACAGCAACAAAAAGCCCCTAGAATACTATTCTAAGGGCTTTTTAATATTTCTACCGCGGAGAGGGCGGGATTCGAACCCGCGGTACCGTTGCCAGTACGACAGTTTAGCAAACTGTTCCTGTCGGACACTCAGGCTCCTCTCCATATTGCTCAAAAGATCCCTTTCGAGGTTGCAAATATAGTAATTCAATCAAGTTTGCGAAAAAAAATTACGCCATTTGAGGA
>JAQBOT010000265.1 GCA_028287885.1 Pedobacter sp. | reverse complement strand
GCAACTACAGCATACGTTTGGATGAGAGCGGTACAGATGGCCTGGGTAGTTTAACCGGGTCCTTGAATTCCATGGCCGTGTCGCTGCAATATTCATTTTCCTTATTGGCGGATAAAGAATGGCAGCAAGCCAGTATTGCAAGCTTGAATAACAAAATTGTTGGTGAAAAGTCTATGGATGACCTTGCCCGAGATATTTTGGATTGTTTGGCGGAACATACAACAAGCCAAGTTGGGGCGCTATATGTTTTTGAAGATCAAGCCCTGCATTTGGCAGGTGGATATGCGCTTGACAGCGGACAGCGGAAAGAGTTGATCCAAGTAGGAGAAGGGCTTGCCGGCCAGGTGGCAGAACAGCGCAAGCAGATTCTGTTGGTTGATATACCGGAAGGTGAGTTAACAATTAGCTATGGGACAGGGAAAACGACACCCAAAAATGTGGTGGCCATACCGATCTTACGCAATGCCAGGTTAATGGGCGTAATTGAGCTTGGCTCCTTATCAACATATACCCAGGTACAACTGGAATTCTTACACGCCGTTTCTGGCAACATCGGTACGGCCATTCATGTTGCACAGAACAGGAAAAGGCTTCAAGATTTTCTAGAGGAAACACAGGCTCAGGCAGAAGAACTTCAGGCTCAACATAACGAGTTGGAAGGCTTAAATGCAGAGTTGGAAGCTCAAACTCAAAAGATCCAGACTTCTGAAGAAGAACTGCGTGTACAGCAAGAAGAGTTGCTACAAAGTAACCAGGAACTGGAAGAGCGAACAAGTTTACTGGAAGAAAAGAACCAACTCATCCAGGAGCGTAACCAGGATATCCAGCAAAAAGCAGAACAGTTGGAACAAAGCACGAAGTATAAGTCGGAGTTCCTGGCAAATATGTCGCACGAACTTCGTACCCCCTTAAACTCCATTTTGCTGTTGTCTAAACTTATGTCGGAAAACCAGGATCTAGAACAAGAATTTGTCGAATATGCTGAGGTAATCCAAAGCTCCGGACAAGGTCTACTTGGTTTGATCGATGAGATTCTTGACCTTTCAAAGATTGAAGCAGGTAAGATGCGTCTTGAGTTTAGCGATGTGCATCTTGGGGAAGTTGTTACCGACCTTCGCTCGCTCTTTATGCCATTAGCAAAGAATAAACAACTGAACCTTGTTATTGAAGTTGAGGAAGGGCTAACAATCTTGAATACGGATAAAATGCGCCTGGAGCAGATCCTAAAGAATCTGGTCTCCAATGCGATAAAGTTCACCGAAATGGGGGAAGTGAAATTAACAGTTCATAGGGATGAAAGCGCAGGCTTGGTTCATTTTAAAGTGACCGATACTGGAATTGGAATCCCAGCTGATAAACAAAGCCTGATCTTCGAAGCTTTTCAGCAAGCAGATGGTTCTACCCGCCGCCGCTTTGGAGGAACAGGTTTGGGTTTGTCAATTAGTAAAGAGCTTGCAAAACTTCTTGGTGGGCACATTGAGCTTTCAAGCGTTGAAAATAGAGGAAGTGAGTTTACCTTAAGTTTACCGATAAATAGGGAAGAAGAGCAGCTAGATCAGGAAGACTTGCTGCAATCTGCTGATGCACCAAAGGTACATTCAGAACATGTTGCCGAGCCGCTTTCAGCAAAGTTCACTGTCTCCAGAATTCCCGAAGAAGTATCCGACGATAGGAATGATATTATGCCGGGAGACAAAGTAATTCTGATTGTGGAGGATGACACCTCCTTTGCAAAAACCCTGCTTGATTTTACCCGCAAACGAAATTACAAAGGTATTGTAGCCGTGAGGGGCGATGTGGGCATAGAAATGGCACAACAATACCGCCCTTTGGCCATTTTGCTTGACATTCAACTGCCCGTAAAAGATGGCTGGCAGGTGATGGAGGAGCTGAAATCCAATCCGGCTACCCGTCCAATACCGGTTCACATCATGTCTTCCCTGCAGGTAAAGAAAGAAAGTTTGCTCAGAGGAGCAGTAGATTTCATCGATAAGCCGGTAGCATTGGAACACATGCGGCAGATCTTTCAAAAGCTGGAAGATGCCTTAAGCAGGCATCCAAAAAAAGTGCTTATTGTGGAGGAGAATAAGCAGCATGCAGAGGCATTAAGCTACTTTCTAAGCAATTATAACATCCATACGGAAGTGGCAAATAACGTCTCAGAAAGTATAGGCGCCTTGAGTAAGAAGGAAGTCGATTGTGTGATTTTGGATATGGGTGTTCCAGATATACGTGCTTATGAAACGCTTGAAACAATAAAGAAAACAGAGGGGCTGGAAAACTTGCCAATTATCATATTTACAGGTAAAAACATTTCAAAGGGTGAGGAGAGCAGAATCAGGCAATACGCCGATTCGATCGTTGTAAAGACGGCGCATTCTTACCAGCGCATTCTTGATGAAGCCGGATTGTTTCTGCATCTGGTGGAAGCAAGTCATACGGAAATTAGAGATAAGAACCCGATTTCCGAACGCATGGGCGGCTTATATGAAGTATTGAACAACAAGACAGTGTTGATTGCTGACGATGATGTACGGAACATATTTTCTCTGACCAAAGCACTGGAGCAGCATAAGATGAAAGTTGTAGCCGCTATGGATGGGAAAGAAGCCTTGCAGATGTTGAAAGAGAACCCTGCCGTGGATGTTGTGCTTATGGATATGATGATGCCGGAAATGGACGGATATGAAAGCACAAAGGAGATTCGCAAGATCAGTGCATACCGCAATTTGCCAATTCTTGCTGTAACCGCGAAAGCCATGATGGGAGACCGGGAGAAGTGCATCGCTGCGGGGGCTTCAGATTACATATCCAAGCCTGTGGACATAGATCAGTTAATTTCCCTGTTGCGGGTCTGGCTTTATGATAAAGTTTAAAAAGTTTATTTTAAGTATGGCAAAAGATAGAATTCTGATTATAGATGATGATAACAAGAATATTTTCGCCTTGTCGGCTGTGCTGCGTGCAAGGAAATACGACTGTATCTCGGCGACCAGCGGCGAGAAAGGCCTGGAAATTTTAAGGGCAGATAAAAGTATTGGCGTGGTTTTGATGGACATGATGATGCCCGGCATGGATGGTTACCAGGCTATGGCGCTTATGAACAAGGATCTCGAATTGAAACATGTTCCTGTTATTGCCGTTACCGCGCAAGCCATGCTAGGCGATAAGCAGCGTTGCCTGGACGCGGGTGCAGTTGGCTATGTGTCAAAGCCCATTAATGTTGATCATCTAACAGACTTAATTACAAAATACATCTAGAAAAATTGAACCTACCAGTGATTAATGATGAACAAGTAGAAGTTCTGCTTCTCGACATGCTTGAAAAGTATGGTTATGATTTCACGGGCTATTCAAAAGCTTCACTAAAAAGGAGAATTCATAGGCTTTACAGTTTGGATAAGTCTTTAAGCTTCGCGGAATTCAGATTCCGCATAAGCGATGATCCGGCATATTTCAAGCGTTTTGTGGAACAAATAACCGTAAATGTTACCGAGATGTTTAGAGACCCTGCATTTTTTAAAACATTAAGGAATGACGTTCTGCCCAAACTTGGCACCTATCCGCTGATTCGAATATGGCTGGCTGGCTGTTCAACGGGAGAAGAAGCCTACTCAATCTCTATTATATTGAAAGAGCTTAATCTGCTGCATAAAGCATTGATTTACGCCACAGATATTAATCCTGCAGTTCTCGAAAAGGCATCACAAGGAATGTTTGGTTTAAGCCAGATGAAGCAGTACTCTGAAAACTACATTCTTGCTGGTGGAACAAGGGATTTTTCAAGCTACTACACGGCAAAATACTCTCTTGCTAAACTGGTTCCGGAGCTTAAAAGCAAAATCATCTTTTCTTCGCACAACCTGGTGTCCGACCACTCTTTTAATGAATTCCAACTCATTCTATGCCGGAATGTGTTGATCTACTTTGACCGAGATTTGCAGCATAAAGTAATTGACCTGTTTGACAATAGCTTGGAGGAGCTGGGCTATTTGGCATTAGGAACCAAAGAAACACTTGAATTCTCGCCGCTGGCTAAAAAGTACAAGCGCATACAGAATGAAAAGATATGGAGGAAAGTAAGCTGATGGCTTGTGAAGCATTAATAATCGGAGGTTCTGCAGGCAGTCTGGACGTGCTCTTAAAAGTATTGCCAGACCTCAATGGAGATCTTTCTTTTCCGATCATTATTGTTGTACACCGGAAGCGTGGCACAGATTCCTTATTGCCGGATCTCTTGTCTGGAAAGACTCGCCTAAGGGTTAAGGAGGCGGATGAGAAAGAAACCATTAAAGCTGGATTTATCTATATAGCCCCAAGCGATTACCACCTGCTGATTGAAAACGATCGCAGCTTTTCTTTGGATTTTTCTGAAAAGATCAATTACTCCCGGCCATCTATTGATGCGACTTTTGAAGCAGCTGCAGAGGTTTATAAGGATAAATTGGTTTGCATGTTGCTTTCAGGATCGAATTCTGATGGCGTAAATGGCTTAAAAGTAGTCAAGGCTTTTGGCGGAATAGCAGTCATTCAGGACCCAAAATCGGCGCAGGTTTCTTACATGCCGGCCCAGGCCGCTGAAAATGTAAAAATAGATTACACTTTGGGTATTAAAGATGCTGCAAAATTTATAAATTTGTTATCCAGTTAAAAAGCCCCATAAATGGAGAGAGCTAAAAAAGTGTTCGTGTTTGACGATAACGTTGACATCTTGGACCTATGTACAATTATTCTTGAAGATGCAGGATATGAGATTAAGACCTCATCTACATCGAATAACATCATTGAACAGGTGACTTCTTATACGCCTGACATCATTTTTATGGATAACTGGCTTCCTGATGTTGGCGGAATAGATGCGACTAAAGAATTGAAAGCACATGCTGAATTGCAACATATTCCGGTGATCTATTTTTCTGCAAACAACGATGTAAAGTCACTTGCCGAGCAGGCTGGTGCAGACGATTACTTATCTAAACCTTTTGATATTGAAGAGTTAGAGAAGATTATAAGCAAACACTTATAATCCCCCGCCTAAAACATCTACTCCCTGTTCGAAAACGATATCTACAGGGATTTTAAGCTTACTTAATCTATTCAAATCATTCTGAAGTTCAGTAGACACTACCGCATTTTCTTTCTGAGCTTTTTCTACCGCCGCTTTATCTCCATTTCCTTGTAATGTCAGGATCAATTTGCTCAGGTCATTCATCGCAATACCAAACTTATCATAGTCGACTTGATAGCTTCCTGCTTGTGTTCTGATAAATGCGCCTTTCGCTTTAAAAAAGTTGAAACACTGCATATTTGCTTGACCGTGTGCATCTGAAGCCCCAAATCTTACAGAGCGAAGTAGACCGGCCATATAAGTGGTGTAAAACTCTTTAATGTCACCTTTCAACTCCCCTTGCTTCAGCAGGTTTGTAACCATATAAAGTCCAAGTACATCTGCCTTTCCTTCTTCCAACCAGGAATATTGGTCTTTTAGAGCTGCTTTAACAAAGCCTTTGCCGTTGATTGTTTTCTTGATGCCCAGGCCATGCGCTACTTCATGGAACATGACATTGGCAAAGAAAGCATCGAATTTGATGTATCGCTGTTGGTTTTTGTCGATGAGCTCTTTTGATATTGGCACAAGTATTCTTTCAAACTTGGCTTTCATGGCGTTTTTCAATTGAGATCTTCGCGTGCCTTTTTTCTGCTGGATCAGTTCGTCGTTCGGTAAGTTAACGGCGATGGTTTTAGAACCTGCATTGCAATCCCCTGCATAAAACACAACATCATATGCATTTAGTTCAGAATCTGTCCCCGGTTTTTCCTTCTTGTATTTGGCGTCAACAGGTAATCCCTTTTGCAGGGCAGGAAGCATGCTTACGTATTTAGCCAGCCTTTTACTCCATTCCTTATCTTTAACAAGAACGTAGGCCTCATAAGCGGCTCTTGCGTTAAATATATTGTCTTCATAGTTCTCTATCGGGCCGATGATCAGGTCCAAGGCATTGGTCTTCATATCCAGCCAGGCATAATCACTTTCTGTGAATTTATCAGTCATCAATGCATCTGCCCGGAGGTTCAGATATTTCTTCAAGCCTGCATCTTCACAAATCAAGGCTGCTTGTTTAAGTAAGCTTGATGCTCTTTGAAGGTCAGCTGCAAATGCAACGTGATAAGGAACAGTTATAAGTTTACCAGAAGAGTCTCTTTTAACAAGCGAGTACTGTCCGTATTTATCTTTAAGCGAAGATTTCTCCAGTTCTTCTTTAGTCATATCCTGGGGGTAAAAGCCAGCACCTTTTGGTTTTGCGCCAATCCCTGCGATAAACGGTTTATTGTTGTTCAACCTATCCCAGGGGCCATAATTGATGCGGATGAACTCTTTTGCACGTTCATCTTTCACAGCGCTCATCAGGCTGTCGCGCTGCGGATAGGTTTGCTTCCAGTACAAATCATCCATGATCTGTGCAGCTTCAATAAGAAGTGGAAGGATTTTGCGATCAGCTGATGTAAGTTGGTTTAAGTTGGTTGTGAGCTTTACAGATTCATATATTTTGAGCCTGTCCGTTACATATTGTTGCATGGTGTCGGGCAGTACGACTGTTTTTTCGCTCGTTGATGCTACATCTTTACTCGTGTTTGTACAGGATACGATGCCGGCTATAAAAGGCAATCCGGCAAGAAGTAAAGTTGCTTTGCTGATCGGTTTCATTTGACTAAGGGTTCAATGTTTGAGGGTCCAAAATTAGGAAAAATTATAAGGCAGACATAAAGATTGGGGTATTCCGAAGCAATTAAGTAAATATTATTAATTTCACCTCTCCAAAATCTGAATATGGTGATAACGAATAAACCTATAAATAAATTGATGTTCATGCTGCCTTTGGTGGTTCTTTCTGCGTGTACAACAAACAAATATGCCGCCACAAACAAAATCTATAAAGAAAAGACCAAAGCTTTTGCGAATACGATCAAAGCGATGCCTCCATTAACACAGCAGATCGACTCCATTTCTCCGGATCAGCAAACGTTCGTGGGCTCGGTAAACTTCGGAATCCGCAAGCCTAATTTCGTTATTATACATCATACCGCACAAACCTCCCTGGATCAGACCGTAAAAACGTTTATTCTGGCGAGAACCGAGGTCAGCGCACATTATGTAGTAAGCCGGGATGGAAAAGTAGTGCACATGGTTAATGATTACCTAAGATCACAGCACGCGGGCCTGGGCAAGTGGGGAAATGACACAGATCTAAATTCTTCTTCTATCGGCATCGAGCTGGACAACAATGGGAATGAACCGTATTCTGATGCTCAGATCAAGAGTTTACTAAGCCTGCTGGGCACCTTAAAGAGGAAATATAACATACCTACGGCTAACTTTATTGGGCATGCGGATATTGCGCCAAAACGTAAGCCCGATCCAAACAAGTTTCCCTGGAAGGTATTGGCGGAGAAAGGCTACGGATTGTGGTATGATGCGGTGTTGAACATGCCGCCGGAGACCTTTGATGCGGTAGTTGCATTACGCATTATTGGTTACGATACCAGCAATTTGGGGGCAGCGGTTACAGCGTTCAAGCGACATTTTCTGCCTATGGAAACAACGCCGGAGATTACACCTGCGCTTAAGCTTGTTTTATTTAATTTGTATCCGAAGTATATGTAAGATCAAAAGCTTAGCTAAATGCTAGGTTTCATTGTTTAAGTTAGATGTTCTACTCATAAAAAACCCCAAAAAGTATTTAGCTTTTTGGGGTTTTTTGAAGTATCTAATCTTTTAGCGCAGTGCTTAGCTTTGTGTGGCCATTTGCACTTAATGCCCATTATTTTTTACCTTTTGCCCAGGCATCTTTTAAAGATACTGTGCGGTTGAAAACAAGCTTTTCGGCTGTAGAATCGCTATCCAGTGTATAGTACCCTTTGCGGATAAACTGATAGCCGGTTTCGGCATTTGCCTCTGCCAAATAAGGCTCTATGTAAGCGTTTTCGATAACTTCCACGCTGTCTGGGTTTAAATAGTCCTTGAAATCACCTTCTTCGCTATCTGGTGACTCAACAGTAAATAAGCGGTCGTAATTTCTGATTTCGGCAGTTTTAGCATGCATTGCACTTACCCAGTGAATTGTTCCCTTTACGTTGATTCCGCTGGTGTCCTCACCGCTCTTTGAGTCAGGGAAATAGGTACAGTAGATCTCGGTAATGTTTCCGTTTTCATCTTTCTTGAAATCTTCGCACTTCACGATGTAAGCAAATTTAAGTCTGACCATGGCGCCTGGCGCAAGTCTAAACCATTTCTTTGCTGGTTCTTCCATGAAATCTTCACGCTCAATCCACAACTCTTTGCTGAAAGGAATTTCACGTTGACCGCCTTTATCTTCAGCTTCCGGGTTGTTTTCTCCGATCAGGATCTCTGAATCCTGGTTGTAGTTCGTGATGATCATCTTTATCGGATCCATCACTGCCATAACCCGGTTTGCTGTCTTGTTCAGATCTTCACGTACGCAGAATTCAAGTAAGCTCAATTCAATCAGGTTTTCTCGTTTGGCGATACCAATGCGCTCGCAAAACTCACGTATACTTGCTGCCGTATATCCTCTTCTCCGTAGGCCACTGATGGTTGGCATCCGTGGATCATTCCATCCGCTAACATGCCCTTCGTTGACAAGCTGAAGTAATTTTCTTTTACTCATAACGGTATACGTAAGGTTCAGCCGTGCAAATTCATACTGATGAGAAGGGAATATCTCGAGCTTTTCAATAAACCAGTCGTACAGTTCACGGTGGGATACATATTCAAGTGTACAAAGAGAATGGGTGATCGATTCTATACTATCACTTTGACCGTGAGCAAAGTCGTACATGGGATATATGCACCATGTGCTGCCTGTCCGGTGGTGATCGGCATGTTTAATTCTGTAAATGATCGGATCGCGCATCAGCATATTCGTATGTGCCATATCGATCTTTGCCCTTAGAATACATGCGCCATCGGGGAACTCCCCATTTTTCATGCGTGTAAAGAGATCCAGGTTTTCTTCAATGCTGCGGCTTCTGTAGATGCTGTCTTTTCCAGGCTCAGTAGGAGTTCCTTTTGCTTGTGCAATCTCTTCAGCTGTGCTGTGATCTACATAGGCGAGCCCATCCTGAATCAGCTTTACAGCAAATTGGTATAAAGTCTCAAAGTAATCCGATGTATATAATTCGTTCTTCCATTCGAAGCCAAGCCATTTGATATCTGCCTGCTGGCTATCTACATATTCCGTCTTTTCTGTTACCGGGTTGGTATCATCAAACCTGAGGTTGGTGTAACCACCATACTTCTTGGTAAGCCCGAAATTCAGGCATATTGCTTTCGCGTGTCCTATGTGTAAATATCCGTTTGGCTCCGGTGGGAAACGGGTGATTAAAGTCTTATATTTTCCACTATTTAAATCGTTTTCAATGATCTCTTCAATAAAATTCAATGATCTTTCCTCACTCATAAAAACTCTTAATTTTTCTCCAAAGTTAATATAAAACGGCTAATTTACTTACATTTACCAGGTACTATTCTGATAATTTATGAGTAAAACGTTTAGCAGACCTATACGTGTTTTAGTTGCAAAGGTGGGTCTTGATGGGCATGACAGGGGTGCAAAAGTGATTGCAACTTCCTTGCGTGACGCGGGTATGGAAGTCATTTATACGGGATTAAGGCAAACACCGGAAATGGTGGTTAATGCCGCCTTGCAGGAAGATGTAGATGCCATTGGGATCTCAATTTTATCAGGTGCGCATATGACCGTGTTTCCTAAAATCATCGCGGCTATGAAAGCCAAACAGCTGGAGAATGTGTTGCTCACAGGTGGCGGTATTATCCCTGAAGGCGACATCAAGGAATTAAAAGCCATGGGTGTTGGAGAATTGTTTGCTCCGGGTACCACCATGCAGACCATTGCAGAATACATCAAGAACTGGGTGACAGAAAACCGAAACTTTTAATTATGCAATACCAGAACCTACTAACCAAATTGGTTGATAACATTTTATATGTGACCATCAACCGGGCGGAAAAGCTAAACGCTTTAAATAAGCAAACGATAAGCGATCTTGTTGATGTAGTTAGCTATGCTACGGATACAAAAGAGGTGCGCGGTGTAATTCTAACAGGTGCAGGAGAGAAAGCTTTTGTTGCCGGAGCAGACATTTCTGAGTTTTCTGGATTGAGCAGGGAAGATGCTGAACAACTGGCTAGAACCGGACAGTCTATGCTTTTCAATGCCATTGAGAATTCTACAAAACCTTTCATTGCTGCAATCAATGGCTTTGCTTTGGGGGGCGGATTGGAACTTGCAATGGCCTGTCACATTCGAATTGCGGCTAACAATGCGCGTCTGGGTCTGCCTGAAGTTACTTTAGGTTTGATTCCTGGATATGGTGGCACGCAAAGATTAACGCAGCTGGTGGGGAAAGGCCGCGCATTCGAGTTGATTGCAACAGCAGACATGATTTCAGCAGAAAAGGCCGAAAGGATTGGTTTGGTTAACTACGTTGTAGCAGCCGATGAGCTGATTGCTAAGGCAGCGGAAGTATTGAATAAAATTAATTTGCGTGCTCCCTTGGCCATTGCAGCAGCAATCAAGGCCACAAACGCGGTCTTTGAACATAATGTCAACGGGTATGATGTTGAAATTAATGCGTTTGCGGATTGTTTTAAAACCTCAGATTTCAAAGAAGGTGTTTCCGCTTTTCTGGAGAAACGACCAGCAAACTTTCAAGGAAAATAAGCCTGTGTAATTTTCTAATGCATAAAGTGTAGAAAATATTTCCCAGTAAAAAGATTTCGCTATATTTAGAGTCAAAATTATAGTTGACGCTTCTTTAAGTATGAGAAAAATATTAATTATTGACGACGAGGTCAATATC
>JAQBOT010000239.1 GCA_028287885.1 Pedobacter sp. | reverse complement strand
AACGTTGGACGATCTGACCAGACGTGATGCTGCAAGAGACTTTGGTGGTAAATCTTTTGTACCAACAAAAGCAATTACCATGGGTATTGGAACGATCTTCCGCGCCCGTGAAATCATCCTAATGGCTTGGAATAGAAAGAAAGCTTCCATCATTAGAAAAGCTGTAGAAGGCGAAATGTCAAGTGAGGTACCAGCTACCTACTTACAGCTTTCTGATCATGTTGAATTTATATTGGATCGCGAAGCTGCTTCGTTGCTAACACGCTTTGACACCCCTTGGTTGGTTAAAGATTGCGTTTGGGATGAGAAACTAACCCGCAAAGCAGTAATCTGGCTGGCAAATACCCTTAAGAAGCCAATCCTGAAATTAACAGAAGATGATTTTAACAATCACGGTATGGCACAGCTTGCCGTTGAAAAAGGACCCGTTTACAACATTAATATCCACATATTTAATAAGTTACAACATACCATTACAGGATGGCCGGGTGGAAAGGCAAATGCTGATGACTCACAAAGACCTGAGCGCGCAGAGCCTGCCAAAAAACGTGCGGTGATCTTTTCTCCACATCCAGACGATGACGTGATTTCCATGGGTGGAACTTTCATCCGCCTGGTTGATCAGCAACATGATGTTCACGTTGCATACCAAACCTCAGGAAATACTGCCGTTTGGGATGATGATGCATTACGTTTTGTAGAGTTCGGTATTGACTTCGCCGAGAAGATGGGTTATCCGCAAGAAGCTTTGCAGGAAAAATATGATAGCATGCGTGCTTTCATGGCAGATAAAAAGCCAAACCAGGTAGACACAAAGGAAATTCAAACGGTAAAGGGCCTAATTAGAAAAGGTGAAGCTATTGCCGGTGCACGCTATTGCGGATTGGAAGACGACCACATTCACTTTATGGCCTTGCCATTCTACGAAAGTGGAAGAAATCAAAAGAATCCTGTGACCAATGTGGACGTACAATTAACAATAGACTTGTTGCAACGTATTAAACCGCATCAAATCTTTGCTGCAGGTGACTTTGAAGATCCGCATGGTACGCACATCGTTTGCTTCAATATTATTTTAGCGGCAATGAACGTACTCCGCGAAACAGAAGAATGGGCAAAAGAATGTTGGTTGTGGATGTATCGTGGTGCATGGCTTGAGTTTGAGACCCACGAGATTGAAATGGCTGTACCACTTAGTCCTCAGGAATTGGAGAAGAAAAAATACGCCATTTTTAAACACCAATCGCAAAAAGACCGTGCCGTATTCCCAGGAGATGACTCCCGTGAGTTCTGGAAACGTGCGGAAGATAGAAATCGCGAAACAGCCAAGTCTTACGACGAACTGGGCTTAGCGGAATATGAAGCCATGGAGGCTTTTGTCCGCTATAAGTTTTAGGCTGCGAATTAATGAGGGAAAAATCAACTCCGCGGCTATTATCCTTAGACGTATTCAGAGGAGCTACCGTGGCTGCCATGATACTGGTAAACAATCCAGGCGACTGGGGTAACATCTATGCCCCTTTGGAACATTCTGTCTGGAATGGATGTACGCCAACAGATCTGATTTTTCCATCATTTCTTTTTATTGTAGGCGTTTCGATCGCCTATGCCATGTCTGGCAAGAAGTCAGATCCGGCACTTCATCGCCAAACCTTAATTAAAGCAGGCAAACGTGCCGCTATCTTATTTGGCCTTGGGCTTTTTCTAGCACTTTACCCAAGGGTCTTTACTGATCCGATAACTGCTTTTAAAACGGTACGCATCCTCGGCGTGCTGCAAAGAATTTCAATTGTATTCATCGTTTGTACATTCATCTTTTTACGCAATTCAAATAAATCAATATTCAGGATAGGAATAGGCATCCTGATACTTTACTGGTTTTTGATGACCTTTATTCCAGTACCCCATATTGGCTATCCAAACCTGGAGAAAGAAACCAATTTAGGTGCATGGTTCGACAGGACAATTCTAACAGAAGCGCATCTATGGAAGTCCGCAAAGACTTGGGACCCTGAAGGACTATTAAGCACTTTACCTGCTATTGCGACAGGGTTGTTTGGCGTTTTGGTTGGCGGGTACTTGCGAAGAAAAGATATTGATCCTGCAAACAAAGTTGCCTGGCTGTTTGCCGTTGGCCTGATCAGCACTGGCCTCGGACTGCTGTGGGACCTTCAATTCCCGATAAACAAATCTTTATGGACCAGTTCCTTTGTGCTTTATGCAGGCGGTTTGGCCACCTTGATCCTCACCCTCTGTTACTGGTTAATTGATATCCACAAGCAAGATAAGTTTACTATGCCTTTCGTTGCCTATGGGAAGAACGCGATTACCGTTTTCTTTCTTTCCGGACTGTTGCCTCGAACCTTGAACATGATTAACCTTACTGCAGCTGATGGAACAAAAAAGGGTGTCCTAACCGTACTTTACGAATCGTACTTCAGCCCCTTTTTCTCTCCAGTAAATGCATCGCTTGTTTGGGCAATCGCAGAGGTGTTGTTCTGGTTTGTAATCCTTTACATCATGTACAGGAAGAAAGTATTCATCAAGATTTAATTTACCTGTACGCCAACCGGTCCGCTTGGGTCACTTTCATTCTTCAGTCGATCTAAAGCGGTAACGAGATAACTATACCTGCCTCCCTTTTCTGCCGTAGTATCCAGAAAGGACGTAAAGTCTTCAAAACTAATCTTCAGAATGTTCCTGGAGTCCAGTACCGAGATTTTCTCTCCTTCTTTAAAGCGGTAAATAACGTATCCAGCAGCGGTTTCGCCGTCTTCAGCAGGTTGTGGTTTAGACCAGCTTAAATGCACGCCGTCCTCCTTCGCTTCTGCAGTTAAATGTTGAGGCAAGTTAGGCACCACGTCATCCAACCAAGGCATTTGTGGCGGCAGTGCCGGATACTTATA
Source organism: Pedobacter sp. (assembly GCA_028287885.1). Lineage (GTDB taxonomy): Bacteria > Bacteroidota > Bacteroidia > Sphingobacteriales > Sphingobacteriaceae > Pedobacter. The sequence goes on along the minus strand of JAQBOT010000239.1, from coordinate 776 downwards.
CAGGTCCAAACGCAGGGAATCAGCGGTACCACGCGCTACTGTAGAGAACGATTTGGCGCTAAAAAATACGCTACCCTGTACCCTACTGTTATTTCTTAGGTATCGCACCTGATTTGGGATCTCATTAGACACTCGCCAAGCTGCCTCCATTCTCTGGTTCACCAGGTAAGCCGCCTGTCCAATGTAAAGATGCCTGCCAAATGTATTATCACTCCACCAATCTACAAGCGTAGCGAAAGGTGCAGCTCTTTTTGTAAAGCTAAAATAGATCTGGGGGTTGATATAATCTACCCAGCCCTCCTTAATCCACTTTCTTGAATCTGCATAAAGCTCGGCATAATTAGACAAACCGTTGGTTTTTGAACCCAGAGTATCCTCTCTGAGGTTTTTCCAAATGCCAAAGGGACTCACGCCAAATTTGACGTACTTCTTATAGTGATGGATACTGTCATCCATCATCTTAATAAGCAAATCTACATTGTTTCTTCTCCAATCATTTACATTGGTAAATCCGTTTGGATTATTCGAGAAAGTAGCTGAATCATTCAGGCGTTGCCCAGAGATTGGGTATGGGTAAAAATAATCATCAAAGTGGATCCCGTCTACATCGTATCCTTTAACCACGTCCAGTATCACCTGCACAATGTATTCACGAACTTCCGGCAGTCCTGGATCGAACTGCTTAATTCCCCCATAGGTAAAGAAGAGATCCGGGCGCTTGCGTGTCATGTGATCCGGACTAACTGCTTCATTTGGAGTAATGGTTGCGCGGTATG
>JAQBOT010000225.1 GCA_028287885.1 Pedobacter sp. | reverse complement strand
ATTGCAATCAAAAGAAGATTCCACTTGTTTTCCTGCAGGACGTAACAGGTTTTATGGTAGGCAGCAGATCTGAGAATGGAGGAATTATTAAAGATGGTGCAAAAATGGTGAATGCTGTCGCGAATTCTGTCGTTCCTAAGTTTACGATTATCATGGGTAATTCGTACGGTGCAGGGAATTATGCAATGTGCGGAAAGGCATATGATCCGAGATTGATATTCGCTTGGCCAACAGCGAAAATAGCAGTAATGGGTGGCTCACAAGCGGCTAAGACATTGCTTCAAATTCAAGAAGCCTCATTGAAAGCCAGGGGTGAAGTGATTACCGAGGAGAAAGAAGCGGAATTGCTCAAGGAAATCACCGACAGGTACAATAGCCAGACAACGCCATATTACGCTGCCTCGAGACTTTGGGTAGACGGCATTATCGATCCTGTTGAAACCCGCAAGGTCATATCAATGGGTATTGAAGCAGCCAACCAATCACCAATTACGAGAAAGTTTAACGTTGGGATTATACAAACTTAAAAAACCGGAAATGAAAAGATTTGTGCTTCTTCTGGCATTCATTTGCTTCTGCCTTAATGGATTTAGCCAGGTAAAGACCGTGTATTATGATGAGGAGGATCACCCGATAAGTGACTCTACACAGGCGGCTACATATGCCATTTATGGCAAATTGTCTGGAGACAGTTTATACACCTATAAGAAATATGATGCAGACGGTTACGTAATGGTAACAGGCAGCTTCAAAGACGAGAGCTTGAAGGTTCCAGAGGGAAAGTTCGTCTACTACGACTGGGTAGATCAGTTGACTACTTTAGGCAATACATTGCCCACTACGGAAGGTAAGGATCGGTATATTCTGGTTAGTGGCCATTTTAAAGACGGCAAAAAGTTTGGCAAGTGGTTAACGTTTTACCCAAATGGCAGTTTAAAGAACGTCTTGACTTATGTGAATGATGTAGTTCACGGAGAATACAAGTATTTCGACACCAAAGGACGATTGCAGATTTCGGGCAACTATGTGAATGGAAAGAAAGATGGGCAATGGATCTCAGATGGTGGACGCAAGATTGAACAATATAGTAATAACCGGGTGGTGTCGACCATAAAGAAGTCGAAGAAAGAACTCGAAACGGAACAAAAGCAGGGTAAAAAACTGCCGTAATATAATCCCAGGATCAAAATCAATGTTGGTGCTGACTGAAACTTGTTCATGAGGTGCATAAACCCTACTTTTGTAAAATAACTAATTCAATATGTATCAAGAAACAGAACACGTTCAATGTTTGATTATAGGATCGGGTCCGGCAGGTTATACGGCTGCGATCTATGCTGCACGTGCCGAACTAAAACCAATACTTTATACGGGTATGGAAGCGGGCGGTCAGCTGACTCAGACTACTGACGTTGATAATTTTCCGGGATATCCCCGCGGCATCATGGGACCGGAGATGATGGAAGATTTTCGCAAGCAAGCCGAACGTTTTGGTACTGATATCCGCTTTGGATATGTAAGTTCTGTTGATTTTTCTTCTACACCGCATAAAGTTGTTGTTGATGAAATTAAAACCATCACTGCAGATACGGTAATCATTGCCACCGGTGCGACAGCAAAATGGCTTGGTTTACCTAGTGAGCAGCACTACAATGGTTTCGGGGTTTCTGCCTGTGCTGTTTGTGATGGATTTTTCTTCAAGAACCAGGATGTAGCCATCGTTGGCGCTGGTGACACTGCTGCAGAAGAGGCAACTTACCTGGCAAAGCTTTGTAAAAAGGTTTATATGCTTGTTCGCAGGGACGAGTTTAGAGCATCTAAAGCTATGGTGCACCGTGTGATGAATACACCTAACATAGAGGTAATCTACAATACCGAAGCAAAAGAAGTTCTTGGAAATGGAAAGAATGTTACCGGTCTAAGGATATTAAACAACCAGACTGGTGTTGAATCTGACTTAGAGGTAGAAGGCTTTTTTGTTGCCATTGGTCATAAGCCAAACACTGATATCTTTAAGGGTTGGCTTGAAATGGATGAGACTGGTTATCTAAAAACTATTCCTGGAACTACAAAAACGAATATCGAAGGCGTATTTGCTTGCGGCGATGTACAGGATCACTATTATCGTCAGGCGGTGACTGCTGCGGGATCAGGATGTATGGCTGCCTTAGATGCAGAGCGTTACCTGGCAGCTAAAGAGGATATCGTAAGAGCTGAGCTTTAGTCGTATTTAATCCAGGCTGTGGTATTTTGTACAGACTCATTTTTTTGTTAGATTGCTCTTTCTAAAAGCAAATCAAGCATGAATGATAATCATAAATTTGTAAGGCAGTCTCTACTTTTTGTGGGACTGCTTTTTTTATTTGCCTGCAATTTCGATAGTTCTAAACCCCCAGCTAACTCCCAAAACAAAAAAGAAAGTACGAAGGCAGCTGGTCAGTTTAGCTTTTATAAGGATCTTTTGATTAGACCAGGACTGAACTTCGAGGTTGTAAGTTGGGGGAAGGGTGTGGATAGTGTTGGTGGTTATCTGCTGTTGATGTCAGATTCGCTGCGGAATGATTACCGTTCTATCTCTGTTGAACGTACAGGAGTCATTAAAGACGCTTGGAACATGGACATGGATAA
>JAQBOT010000213.1 GCA_028287885.1 Pedobacter sp. | reverse complement strand
GTAAATACCGCGATTAAACTCAGCTTTGTCTTAGCCGGCAGCCTATACTTTAACCAGCAACCCTAGCGCATGGACTATATTCAACTTGTATCTGTGCAGGGTCTTGAAATACCAAAATCAGGGCTGGAGACCGATAATTTATCACCGCCTATAAACCCACAAATACTTACAATAATTAATAGATAATTAATGTCGCATATTGAGCAGTATTGTGTGAAACGGGGAATACAAACTGTGCAAAAGTGTGCAAAATACCCGCAGCATCTTCTTTGCTACATTCTTTTAAATGGCATTAGAAGCCATAATTGCGCTTTAGACCGGTTTTTGTATATGGGGATTGTAAATAATCTAATGCAATTGACGCTAGAAATTCTCAATTCTTACAACTGGAAACACCAGCTACAACAATTTAAAAACAGTTTAACAATATTCTTAATGGAAAGTGAGGTTAGTAATGACAATAGGTAATCACGGTTCGGGACAAAATTGTCCGGTATGGAAAAAGGTAGTAATTGGTTGCGTGGCAATTCTAATATTTACACCCTTGATTTACAAAGTAGTCAAATCTATTCCAGCTGCCTCAACAAGCGAGCAAGTTCTCGCAACATCAAGTAAAACAGCTGATCGTTAAAGGGAAAATGGGCGAAACACATTTTTCGCCCTTCATAAATTCTCGCCTCTCCCCTCCCAAAATACAGAAAAACATAAAAACACTCCTTGCTAGCCTTTTCTGGTAGGCTGCAACACACTGTGGATATTTGAACCTGACCGACATCAGCAACTATGAAAATCTGAGAAACAACTTGTACCGTTTATGTGCTAGCAAGCTATGTTCCTCTTAATTAGCTTTATAGAAAAACTTTTATGAAAAACGAATACTACCGGAAGCCTTCGAACATTACAAAAGACATTTCTTCAATAATGGTTATCTATACGTTATTCTTCATATTCTGCAGTCTGTTGATATATGTTGTCAAGGACATATTGTTATAATAAACCTTACGGCCAAGTTAATACTAGCACACTTCATTGCTAAAACAGCAGTGCGGTTGAAAGTCAGGAACCTAAAAGTTACTCGACAATTAACATATTAATTTCACATTCCAAAACAACAAGCCTAGAAAGCCATACAGCGGAAGGCCTCGTTTGGAATTTGATTAAAGTATTACGTAATTTTGCACAAGAGAACAGGCAGATAGATTTGACCTTCCAGTTTACTGGAGATCTTAGTTCAACAAAGCTGTTTTCAACAAAAAAGTACTTAAATCAAAACAATATGTCATCAGTAGAGACAACGTTCGTTCCTTACAAAGTTAAGGACATTTCACTGGCAGAATGGGGCCGCAAAGAAATTGGATTAGCGGAAGCAGAGATGCCTGGCTTAATGTCGTTGCGTGAAGAATTCGGCCCTTCACAACCACTAAAAGGTGCACGCATTGCCGGATGTTTGCACATGACCATCCAAACCGCAGTTCTAATTGAAACCTTGGTTGCCCTTGGCGCTGAAGTTACCTGGTCTTCATGTAATATCTTTTCTACTCAGGATCACGCTGCTGCTGCAATGGCTGCTGCTGGAATCCAGGTTTATGCATGGAAGGGTTTAAATGAAGAAGATTTCGACTGGTGTATTGAGCAAACGCTACACTTCGGACCGGATCAAAAGCCATTGAATATGATCCTTGACGATGGTGGTGACTTAACCAACATGGTTTTTGATAGATTCCCTGAGCTTATTGCTGACATCAAAGGTTTATCTGAAGAAACAACTACCGGAGTTCACCGCTTATATGAGCGCATGAAAAATGGTACTTTGCATTTACCTGCAATAAACGTGAATGACTCTGTAACAAAGTCGAAATTTGACAATAAATACGGTTGCCGCGAATCATTGGTTGACGCAATTCGTCGTGCTACTGATGTTATGATGGCTGGTAAAGTTGCTGTTGTAGCTGGCTACGGTGATGTTGGTAAAGGTTCAGCAGAATCTTTAAGCTCACAAGGTGTTCGTGTAATTGTTACTGAAATCGATCCAATTTGTGCGCTTCAAGCTGCGATGGAAGGTTATGAAGTTAAAAAATTCGCTACGGCTGTTTTAGAAGCTGATATCATTGTTACCACTACAGGAAACTGTAACATTGTTCGTCCTGAGCATTTCAAAGTTATGAAAGACAAGGCGATCGTTTGTAACATTGGTCACTTCGACAATGAAATTGATGTTGCCTGGTTGAACGAGAACTACGGCGACACTAAAATCGAAATCAAACCTCAGGTTGATAAATATACTATTGATGGCAAAGACATCATCTTATTGGCTGAAGGCCGTTTGGTGAACTTAGGCTGTGCAACTGGTCACCCGAGCTTTGTTATGTCAAACTCTTTTACCAACCAAACGCTGGCTCAGTTGGAGCTTTGGACAAACCCTGGTAAATATGAAAACAAAGTGTATACGTTACCGAAACATTTAGATGAAAAGGTTGCGCGTTTACACCTTGCAAAAATTGGTGTTGAACTAGACGTATTAGACCAATATCAAGCAGATTATATCGGTGTTCCAGTTGAAGGTCCTTTCAAACCTGAAGCATACAGATACTAAGATACATTGCATTGTCTAGACTGGATATATCTGAACAGTAAATAGGTTCTGTATTTGAAAGCGAGAAATAGAATATAAAAAGGGGATTGACGAAAGTTAGTCCCCTTTTTTTGTAACCCTCCTATATTTCATCCTAAACCTAATAAAGCTATATTTGAGGATGGCAAAACTATCTGTAAACATCAATAAAATTGCTACCCTGCGAAACAGCCGCGGCGGTAACAATCCTGATCTTGTTAAAGTAGCTTTAGATTGCGAGCGTTTCGGAGCGCAAGGAATTACAGTGCACCCTAGACCCGACGAACGCCATATTCGTTATCAAGACGTTTTCGATCTGAAAGCAGCAATAAAAACAGAATTCAACATCGAAGGAAATTGCAGTGAAAAAAAGTTCGTAGACCTGGTTTTGGCTAACAAGCCAGCTCAGGTAACCCTGGTTCCAGATGCACTGGGCCAAATTACTTCGAACCACGGTTGGGACACCATTAAAAATCAAGATTACTTGAAAGAAATGGTGGCATTATTCAAGCAACAAGGCATTCGGGTTTCAATCTTTGTAGACCCGGTCATTGATATGGTTGAGGCCGCTTCAACAACTGGCACGGACCGTATCGAGCTTTATACCGAAGCTTATGCACACAATTTTTACGACAACAAAGAAAAAGCTATTCTACCGTACGTCGCGGCAGCAAAAAGAGCACATGAACTTGGACTTGGCCTGAATGCCGGTCATGATTTGGATTTGCACAATCTTAAATATTTTAAGGAAAGTATACCCGGTTTGCTGGAGGTTAGCATCGGTCATGCCCTCATTAGTGACGCCTTGTATTTGGGTTTGGAAAACACCGTACAGCTGTATCTAAGGCAATTGTCAAAGTAAGTTGCTATAACTTATATTGCATTGCTTATGGCTTGGAAAATCTTTACCTTTGCGGCAACTTATTCTTGCCATACATGAGCTTAAATATAAATTACCAAGAGGATTTCAAAGACCGTCACATTGCACCAAATACTGCAGATACCATTGCAATGCTATCGACAGTTGGCGTAAGTTCAGTTGATGAACTCATTGAACAAACTATTCCTGAAAGCATTAGGCTAAAACAAGCATTAAATCTGCCTGCAGCCAAATCTGAAAAGGAATATTTGGAAACCTTAAAGCAAACCGCATCTCAAAATAAAGTTTTCAAATCTTATATCGGTCAGGGTTATTATGATACGATAACGCCTAATGTCATCTTGAGAAATGTATTTGAAAATCCTGGTTGGTATACTCAATACACACCTTATCAGGCAGAAATTGCACAAGGTCGTTTACAGGCTTTGTTAAATTTCCAAACTATGGTTATTGATTTAACTGGAATGGAGATCGCAAATGCATCGTTGTTAGATGAAGGAACTGCAGCAGCTGAAGCGATGTTTATGCAATTCAGCTTGCGCAAAAATCAGCAAGCAAATAAATTCTTTGTCTCTGAACTCGTATTTCCTCAAACGATTGACATTCTTAAAACGCGTGCTAATCCATTTGGCATTGAGTTGGTGATTGGCGACCACCAGACCATCAATCTTAATTCTGAATTCTTTGGTGCTGCAATTCAATATCCGGCAGCAAATGGAGAGGTGTTTGACTACACAAATTTTGCGCAGATTGCACATGAAAGCAATGTGAAGGTTACAGTTATTGCAGATTTACTAAGCCTTACCTTGTTAACGCCCCCAGGAGAATGGGGAGCAGATGTTGTTGTTGGAACTTCTCAGCGTTTTGGTGTACCAATGGGATTTGGTGGTCCACATGCTGCATATTTCGCAACAAAAGACGAATACAAACGGTCGATTCCTGGAAGAATCATCGGGGTTACTATTGATAGCAATAACAATTATGCTTTAAGAATGGCGCTTCAAACCAGGGAGCAGCACATTCGTAGGGATAAAGCAACTTCAAATATCTGTACTGCACAAGCCTTACTGGCTATCATGGCCAGTTTCTATGCGGTTTACCACGGTCCAAAAGGCCTGAAGCTGATTGCAGAACGTACGCACGGCCTGGCGGTTTCACTTGCTGCTTCACTGGAAAGCATAGGATACAAGCAGTTGAACAAAGCATATTTTGATACCATTCAGCTTGATCTTGCAGACTTGAAAGACTCTATCCACCGGGAATGTGTTGACAATGAGATTAACCTGAATTATAAGGGTAACATTGTGACTATTGCTTTGGATGAAACGACGACATTGGCTGACGTAAAATTGTTAGCCAAAATATTTTCTAAAGTAAAAGGTATCGGTGCAGACAGCGTGGAAGTAGTTGACAAACAAATTGAGACTTCTATTCCGCAATCACTGCAAAGAACTACAGCATACTTAACGCACCCTGTTTTCAACGCACATCACTCAGAAACGCAGATGTTGCGATATATTAAATCGTTGGAAAGCAAAGATCTTTCGCTTTGTCACTCTATGATTCCTTTGGGATCATGTACCATGAAGCTTAATGCAACCACAGAAATGATCCCGGTTACCTGGGCCGAATTCGGTAGACTTCATCCTTTTGCCCCTGCAGATCAAGTAGGTGGATACTATACAGTATTTAATGAACTGAACAGATGGTTGAGCGAAATTACTGGTTTTGCCGCCATGAGCTTACAGCCAAACGCTGGTGCACAAGGCGAATATGCCGGTTTGATGGTCATTAGAGCTTATCACCAGGATCGTGGCGACGATCATCGTAATGTTGCACTTATCCCTTCTTCTGCACATGGCACAAACCCGGCATCAGCCGCAATGGCAGGAATGAAAATCGTTGTTGTAAAATCATTGGAAAATGGCAATATCGATGTAGAAGATCTAAAGGTTAAAGCAGAAGCAAACAAGGACGTTCTATCTTGCTTAATGGTAACCTACCCTTCTACCCACGGGGTTTTTGAGGAAAGCATCATTGACATATGTGAAATTATACACCAGAATGGTGGACAAGTTTACATGGATGGTGCAAACATGAATGCACAGGTTGGATTAACCAGTCCGGCAAATATTGGTGCAGACGTTTGTCACCTTAATTTGCACAAAACCTTTTGTATTCCTCACGGTGGTGGTGGTCCAGGGATGGGCCCAATCGGAGTGGCGAAACACTTGGTAAAATATTTACCTGGACATTCGGTTGTTGACATCAATAACGAGAAATCGATACATGCTGTATCTTCAGCGCCCTGGGGCTCTGCCTCAATTCTCATCATTTCACATGCATATATCGCAATGATGGGGGCAGAAGGATTAACGGAAGCAACCAGGTATGCAATCTTAAATGCAAACTACATGAAGGCACGATTGGAACAACACTTCCCTGTTCTTTATTCAGGAAGTAAAGGCCGTTGTGCTCATGAGATGATATTGGATTGCCGGGCTTTCAAAAGCTTTGGAATTGAAGTAGTTGATATTGCAAAACGCTTAATGGACTACGGTTTTCATGCGCCGACGGTGTCTTTTCCTGTTGCCGGAACCTTGATGGTTGAGCCAACTGAAAGTGAGCCAAAGCACGAGTTGGATAGATTCTGTGATGCTTTAATTGCAATACGCCACGAAATTGAAGCTGTTGAAAATGGAACCTTTGATAAACTTGACAACCCATTGAAAAACGCACCACATACGGCAACTGTTGTTACCGGAGATGAGTGGACTCACGGTTATAGTAGGAAAACAGCAGCATTTCCGCTGCCGTATGTAGCTGAATATAAATTCTGGCCAGCGGTTGGAAGGGTAAACGATTCGTTCGGTGACAGGTCGCTTATTTGCGCTTGTCCACCGATAGAAAGTTATGCTGAAGAAGCCGTTTAATACGCAATAAAGGCCATTTTGAGAAAAATGGCCTTTATTTTAACATTGTTGATCATATTCATATCTTATTTATATCTTTAAGCTATAATTAATTAATAACCACCATTGAGTTTAAAATCAAAAATGAACCCTAAGATAGATTTGCTAGTAATCGACGATGATGATATTAATATATTCATCATTAAAAAGATTGTAGAAAAGACGGGCTACGATATCAATATGGTCTCTAAGACCAATGGCCAGTTGGCAATAGATCACTTAGATGACATTCTGGAAAACGATGCGCCTTTCCCTCATTTGA
>JAQBOT010000203.1 GCA_028287885.1 Pedobacter sp. | reverse complement strand
GAAAAGTGATGAAGAAGTAGATCTTGGCGAAGAGATGGCTGATGTACTTTTTGTGTTGATCTGTCTTGCCAATCAAACCGGCATAAACCTGACAGATGCCTTGGAGAAAAATCTGGAAAAGAAAAGCATCCGTGATGCGAACAGGCACAAAGACAATCCGAAATTGCAGTAAAGAAAAAAGTCAGCAGTTGAAGATTTGATCTTTCGCTGCTGACTTTTTTATGTCTACGTTTTTATTGTTTACAATTCTGCTTTGATTCTAAGAGCCGCGGCTGCAAGCTCTTCATCTGAGGGTTGCAACTTTGGCTTACTGAAATTCATGTCACTCATGCTGTTCATAGGAATCAGGTGTATGTGCACATGTGGCACTTCAAGTCCAATAACAGTCATCCCCACCTTAATGCATGGAAATGCCTTCTTTAATCCTGTTGCCACGATCTTAGCAAACAAGGTAAGTCCGAAGTAGCTTTCTTCATCCATGTCAAATATGTAATCGATCTCCGTTTTGGGGATCACGAGAACATGCCCCATTGTTAATGGGTTCACATCTAGAAATGCTAAAAATTGTGTTGTTTCTGCAACTACGTGGGCTGGTATCTCGCCGCTAACTATCTTTGAAAAAATACTTGACATATGGATTGGTTTATCTGCTGATCTCTAACACTTCAAATTCCATTTTACCCGCAGGCACCTGGATCTCCGTTCTATCTCCGACAGACTTACCAAGTAAGCCTTGTGCAATCGGTGATTTAACAGATATTTTTCCGGTTTTCAAATCCGCTTCACTTTCTGCAACCAACTGGTAGGTCATTGTTGCACCATTCTTTACATTCTTGATTTTGACAATAGACAGTGCCAACACCTTTGATGTATCCATTTTAGATTCATCAATCAGTCTGGCCGTTGAAAGCGTAGCCTCCAGCTTTGAGATTTTTGCCTCATGCAGGCCCTGTGCCTCCTTAGCTGCATCATATTCTGCGTTCTCAGAAAGATCACCTTTATCCCTTGCTTCAGCTATAGCTTTAGAAATCAACTGCCTCCCCTTAGTCTTCAAATATTGTACTTCCTGCTTTAGTTTATCTAAACCATCTTGGGTATAATATGTCACCTCTGTCATAGCTCAATTAATTTTAAAAATCCTCTAAAAAACAAACAAGACTATATCGGCTTTTCGCCTACATAGTCTTGCTTCAATTGAAACGAAGATAATATAAGGAAGGTACAAAACCAAATATATTTAATGCATTTCACAGGAAATCCGAAAAGAAGGCGGGTGCAGCTTCAATCTATATTTTTGAATATTAATCTGTAGTTTTAGCACTCAACTAAGTCTATTATTAAATCATTATGCGTTTAAACAGCTTAAAATTATTTCCTCTTTTACTTTTGTTGTCTGGGTCCCTGAAAGCTCAGGAATTGTATATGCCGAGGAATATAAAAGATGCATATACAAATGGCACCCGCTCTGTTGACGGTAAGCCTGGGAAAGCTTACTGGCAGAACCGGGGGAAGTACGACATGACCATAACAGTCACTCCGGAGACCAGGCTCGTGAGCGGCTCTGAAAGCATCTTATATACAAACAACAGTAAAGACACCCTAAAGTCGTTGACCATCAGGTTTGTGAATAATGTACATAAGACCGAAGCACCCAGAGCATCTTACGCAAGTAAAGGTTTTCTAACGACCGGGCTGGTTATAACCTCGTTTGCTGTGAACGGAACTAAATATGAAGTTAACAGCAAGAATTGGGGAACCACGGGACAGGTAAGGCTAAAATCTAACCTGCTTCCTGGCCAAACCGCAACAGTCGCGATGGATTGGAACTATCCCCTATCCAAAGAAAGTGGAAGAGAAGGCCAGATAGACAGCACAAGCTTTTTTGTAGCTTATGCATATCCGAGGATCTCTGTATATGACGACTACAATGGCTGGGATCGCCTTGCGCATATGGGTAGAAATGAGTTTTACAACGACTTCAATGATTATAAACTTGCTGTTAAAGCACCCAAGAATTATGTGGTTTGGGCAACAGGAGATCTGCTGAACCCAGATGAAGTGCTGCAACCCAATGTTTCTGCTAAACTGAAAAGGTCTTATGTTTCTGATGAGGTGAGTTCTATTGCAACGGCTGCTGAAATGAAGGCCGGAAAAGTTACCCAGCAAAAGGCTTGGAACATCTGGCGATTTTCTGCCAACAACATCAGCGATGTTACCTTCTCTCTAAGTGATCATTATGTTTGGGATGCGGGCAGTGTGGTTGTTGATAAGAAGACAAACAGACGGACCAGCGTTCAGGCCGCATATAATGAAACAGCAAAAGATTTCCCACACGCGGTAGAATGGTCGAAAAAGGCGCTTGCCTGGTTTTCAAACAACCTACCCGGCGTACCCTACCCTTTCTCGAAAATGACGGCTTTCCAGGGCTATACAGACATGGAGTTCCCCATGATGGTAAATGATACAGCCACACCGGATCTACCCTTCTCTCAGTTTGTAATGAACCATGAAATTGTACATACCTGGTTCCCGTTTTATATGGGGATAAATGAAACGAATTACGCGTTTATGGATGAAGGTTGGGCGACGACATTTGAATACTTTATTGGTACCGACCAGGGCGGGAAAGACGCCGCAGACAAAATGTATAAAGACTTTCGTGTTAAGCGTTGGATCTACGACCCCTCTACGGAAGAAGACCAACCGGTAATTAGCTTAGGCACCCAGTTGTCTGGAGCGGGCTATGGAAATAATGCTTATGTAAAACCATCTCTTGCTTACATGGCATTGAAAGATATGCTTGGCGATGAGGCCTTTAAGAAAGCTTTGCATGAATACATGAACCGTTGGAATGGTAAGCACCCCATTCCATGGGACTTTTTCTACTCCATCAATGATGCAACAAATCAGGATTTGAACTGGTATTGGAACAATTGGTTTTTCAGCAACAATTACATAGACCTTGCGATTGAAAAAGTAACAATTAAAGGGTCAAAATATGCCGTAGACATCAAGAACATTGGTGGCTTTGCAGTTCCGATTGACTTGAAAATCACGTATGCGGACGGGAAAGAAGAACATCTGCATAAAACGGCGGCAATTTGGAAAAGCAACCAAAAACAAACGACGGTTGAAATTAATGCAAATGCGAAGATCCAGTCGATTGTAATAGACGGCGGTATCTTTATGGACGCAAAACCATTGGATAATGATTGGAAGATTTAAATTGTTATAACATTTTATTGAAAAGGCCTGTATCGATAATTGATACAGGCTTTTTTGTATAATGGTTTTTACTCAGGATTTTTCAGTGCTGCAAGCTTATTGGCAAGTACTTCAGAAATTTCACGGTAGGAGTCGAAGGTCCAGCCAGCTACATGTGGTGTAAGGAGTACGTTTCCGTTGGCAACTAAAGCATCATACCAGGGTTGTTCTCCAAGCTTTGGAAATTTTTCTACTTCCAGTACGTCAAGACCAGCGCCAATTATTTTCCCTTTTTCGATAGCTTTAAGTACCGCTTGAGTATTTACAATTTCGCCCCTGGCGGTATTTAAAAACAAGATGGGCTTACGAAAATGTAAAAAATATTCTTCATTTACAAGCTGCCTGGTTTCGGCTGTAAGTGGAATGTGCAGGCTCAAAACATCACTTTGTTTTACAATCTCCTCCATACTTACTTCCCTTGCATAGTTGTCGGAGAAGCCAGTCTTATATTTATCGTAGGCGATAACCTTAACATCAAAGCCAGATAGTTTCTTGGCAAAGCTCTGCCCCATAAACCCGTAACCTATAATCCCAACGGTTTTTCCTTTGAGTTGCCAGCCCCTGTTCCCTTCGCGGTCCCAAATGCCACTACGGATCTGCCGATCCGAATTTCGGAACTTGTTAGCCACAGTCAATAACAAACCAACTGCATGTTCACCCACGGCATCACAGTTACCTTCAGGTGCATTAAGAAGTTCTATGCTTTTACTTTTCGCATAAGCAACATCGATGTTGTCTAGGCCAGCGCCAGCTCTTGCAACAAACCTTAAGTTTACTGCTGCGTCAATAATTTCTTTGTCTATCAGAAACTTTGTTCTCACGGCAATTCCGGCGTAGTCGGAAATAATCCTTAGCGTTTCTTCGCGCGTAATTAACGGGCGGTCATCAACTACATACCCAAGCGCTTGTGCTTTTTCTTTGAATACCGGATGGAGATCATCAACAATTAGAATTCTGTTGTTTGTTATCATATCTGATTTAACATGGTTAGATGCTGGGTTAAGGCAACAAAATCTTCTACATTTAACTGTTCAGCACGTTTATCAAAGAAGGCATGATCATCCATTTTATCCTTTGGTATGGTGCCTGAAAGTGCGTTTCGTAGCGTCTTTCTCCTTTGGTTGAAACCAGCTTTAACTACCCGCCAAAAGAGCTTTTCATCACAGGCTAAGGTTACAGACTGATTTCTGCTTAGACGGATAACGCCTGAGTTAACTTTTGGTGGTGGATTGAAGGTGCCGGGCTTTACCGTAAACAGGTAATCTATATTATAATATGCCTGGATGAGAACACTTAGTATTCCGTAGTCTTTTGATCCGGCAGGAGAAGCGCAACGTTCTGCAACTTCTTTCTGAAACATACCCACCATTTCGACAACACGATCACGGTGTTCAAGTACTTTGAAGAGTATTTGAGAAGAAATGTTGTAAGGGAAGTTGCCAATGATGGAGAATTTACCTGGAAAAATAGAACTGAGGTCTAGTGCAAGGAAGTCGCCCAATATCAGTCGTTCTTCCAACTGTGGGTACTTTTTTTGTAGGAACAGATACGACTCCCGGTCAATATCAATCATATAGGTTTCGAGGTCTTTGCGCTCCAGTAAGATATCAGACAGAATTCCCATCCCCGGGCCAACCTCTAAAACCTGTGTATACTGGTCGGTATGTTTAAGGCCATCAACGATTTTGGCAGCGATTTTCTTATCTGTCAAAAAGTGTTGCCCCAAATGCTTTTTTGCCCTTACCAAACTCATATTCTTCCTCGCTTAAGCCGCAAAATAACTAAAGTTTTATCAGTATCGTCGCAGGATTAAACCAAATTCTGTAATTTGCGCTAAATTCTAAGTTGATTATGAGTGAAAAAGTTAAAATAGGTATCAGCATTGGTGACGTGAATGGGATTGGACTGGAAGTTATCCTGAAGACCCTCATTGAACCGAGCATCCTTGATTTTTGTACACCGATTGTTTACGGGCATACTAAAGTAACTTCGTTCCACCGTAAGGCACTTTCATTAGGTGAATTAACGTTCAACGTAATTGCGAATGCTGGACTTGCCAATGCAAAACGGGTGAACATTATTAACTGCTGGGAAGAAGATGTGAAGATAGAATTGGGTAAGTCTACGGAGATTGGCGGAAAATATGCTTTGCTTTCTCTTGAAAAGGCTACTCAAGATCTGGTTAACGGAGAGATTGACGCCTTAGTTACAGCGCCAATAAACAAACACAATATACAATCGGAAACCTTTGCGTTTCCGGGTCATACAGAATACCTTCAGGAAAAAAGTGGAAGTTCTGACGTACTGATGTTCTTAGTTAGCGAGGACCTGCGGGTGGGTGTTGCCACTGGCCATATCCCGGTGAATAAAATTGCTGAAAGCCTGACGAAAGAGGGTATTGCGAGCAAACTAGCGTTGATGAACCTGAGCTTGAAAAAAGACTTCTGGATTGAGAAGCCAAAAATCGCGGTGTTGGGCCTTAACCCACATGCCGGTGATAATGGCTTACTTGGCACAGAAGAGAAAGACATTATAACGCCAGCCATACAGGCCGCATTCGACAAAGGCATTATTTGCTTTGGACCGTATTCTGCCGATGGATTCTTTGCAAACGGAACCTACAAGCAGTTTGATGCTGTGTTGGCTATGTACCACGACCAAGGCCTTATTCCTTTTAAAACGATTGCATTTAGCACAGGAGTTAACTTCACGGCTGGATTGAAAGTGGTTCGAACTTCTCCTGATCATGGTACAGGTTATGATATTGCAGGTAAGAATGTAGCCGACCCAACTTCCTTTATGGAAGCACTATTTGCGGCAGTGCACATTTTCAAAAGCAGGAAAGAACAGGAATCGTTGATTAGCAACCAGCTACGAACCGGCGCAAAAATCATAGAAACTGCTGCAGATGTAAAGGATGATGCGAATTAACATGAATATTTTACTGGAAATGTTTTCAGAGTGTTAAATATAATTCATACATTTGCGGGCTTAAATTTAGAAAAAATTGAAACCGTTAAAACAATTTTCGATCCCCTTTACAGGCTTAAAAATTGGCAAACATCAATTTGAATTTGAAGTTGATAACAGCTTTTTTGATGCATTTGAGTACTCTTTAGTAAAAAAAGGGAATTTAAAAGCATCAGTTGAGTTGGATAAACAAGAAACAATGCTGATCCTACAATTTCATATTGAGGGAACGATAGAATTGGATTGTGACAAATGTTTATCCTTTTTTAATGCTCCGGTTAATATATCGGAGCGGCAGATTGTCAAGTTTGCTGAGGATAATTTAGAAAGCGATGATCTGGAGATTATCATTCTAAATAAGAAAGAATCTGAGATCGATATCTCAGGAATGATGTATGAGTTCATTAATGTCTCGGTGCCTTATGTTAAGGTTTGCGAAGAAAATGGGGAGGGCTCACAATGCGATAAAGAAATGATCGCAAAACTGGAAAGCTTGACTAGTGCAAACAAAGAAGAAGAAGAAAATACAAATGACGACCCACGATGGGCAGCGTTAAAAAAATTAAAATAATAATTAAATAAATAAGCAATGGCACATCCAAAACGGAAGATCTCTAAAAGTAGAAGAGACAAAAGAAGAACCCACTATAAAGCTGTAGCGCCTTCTTTAGCTACTTGTCAAACTACTGGTGCGATACATGTACCTCACCATGCGTATAACGTGGACGGTAACCTTTACTACAACGGTAAATTAGTTATTGAAAACACCTCTATAGGTTAATTTTCTTGAAAAATAGTTTGTGTTTTCTTTGTGTTTAAGTTTAACTTAGACCTTTTAATTAAGCCAATAAAGCTATAAACACAAACTGATTTTTACTATGAAAATAGGTCTCGATATAATGGGCGGTGACTATGCTCCCAAGGCGAATGTTTTGGGAGCAATAGCTGCTCATAAGTTATTATCTTCCAATGAACACCTTGTTCTTATTGGGGATATACAGCAGATTAAACCCTTAGTCTCTGAAAACGGATTCAATCCCGATCATTTCGAATATGTTCATACCGAAGAAGTAATTGGTATGGGCGAACACCCCACTAAGGCTATCGTTCAGAAGCCAAATTCCAGTATCTCTGTAGGATTCCATTTATTAAAACAAGGACAATTAGATTCATTTGCAAGTGCAGGTAACTCCGGTGCTATGCTTGTCGGCGCAGTTTTTAGTGTAAAGACTATTCCGGGCATCATTAGGCCATGTTTATGCACGCACGTACCAAAACTAAGCGGAGGCGTTGGCCTGATGCTGGACGTTGGTGCAAATGCAGATTGTAAACCTGACACCTTGTTACAATTTGGCGTTTTAGGAAGTTTATATGCCGAAAACGTGATGCAGATTAACAATCCGAAAGTCGCGCTGATGAACATTGGCGAGGAAGACGAAAAGGGAAATATGCTAAGCATGGCTACTTTTCCTTTGATGAAAGATACGAATCTGTTTAATTTTGTTGGAAATATTGAAGGGCGTGATTTGTTCAATGACAAGGCAGACGTTATAGTTTGTGATGGCTTTACCGGCAATGTTTTGTTGAAACTTGCAGAATCTTTTTATGTCGTAACAATTAAAAAAGGCTTAAAGGATGAATTCTTTGACCGTTTAAATTATGAAAATTATGGCGGCAGTCCGGTTTTAGGTGTAAATGCACCAGTAATCATCGGGCATGGAATATCAAGTCCCACTGCAGTAAAAAACATGATTATGCAATCCAGAGATATGATTGCAACTGGCTTGGTAGAAAAGATTCAAGCCGCATTTAAATGATAACAAATGAGTAAAATTCACGCTGCAATTACCGCAGTTCATGGCTATGTTCCTGATTACGTTTTAACAAACAAGGAACTAGAATCTATGGTTGACACATCTGATGAGTGGATCGTTGCAAGAACGGGTATAAAAGAGCGAAGAATATTAAAAGGCGAGGGATTAGGAACATCTGATATGGCTGTTCATGCGGTAAATGGCTTGCTTGAAAAGCGGGGCATTGGTGCTGAAGAAATTGAATTGATTATTTTCTGCACGACGACAGCTGATATGCCCTTTCCCGCCACTGCGAACATACTTGCAGAAAAAATTGGCGCCACTAACGCTTGGGGCTATGACCTACAGGCGGCTTGTTCAGGATTTCTCTTCGGACTAACAACTGGATCCCAGTTTATAGAGTCTGGTAAACACAAAAAAGTATTGGTTGTTGGTGGCGATAGAATGTCATCCATCATAAATTATTCAGACCGCACAACCTGCATTATATTTGGTGACGGCTGCGGTGCGGTACTCCTGGAGCCAAACGAAGAAGGATACGGTGTCATCGACTCCATCTTAAAGAGCGATGGTTCTGGCAGGCCCTTTTTACACCAAAAGGCAGGAGGTTCAGCAAGACCTGCTTCCCATGAGACAGTTGATCGTAATGAACACGTGGTTTTCCAAGAAGGTAAAGCTGTGTTCAAATTTGCGGTGACCAATATGGCTGAAGCAGCTGCTGATATCATGGAAAGGAATGAATTGACTGCAGAAGATGTTACCTGGCTTGTGCCCCATCAGGCCAACAAAAGAATTATTGACGCCACTGCTTCAAGAATGGGCGTCGGACCTGAAAAGGTGATGATCAACATTGAAAAGTACGGCAACACAACGAACGGTACCATCCCTCTTTGTTTGTGGGAATGGGAAAGCCAATTGAAAAAGGGCGACACCCTGATCTTAGCCGCTTTTGGCGGAGGTTTTACTTGGGGATCTGTTTACTTAAGGTGGGCATATTAAGTTTATATAATAATTAATCTTAACTTAGTTTATTCTAAGACACACTGTTTTTTTAAAAAATAAAATCTAGAAAATGGATATCAAACAAATTCAGGAACTTATTAAATTTGTTTCTCGGTCTGGTGTAAATGAAGTTGCAATCGAGCAAAAAGACTTCAAAATCACAATTAAAACAAACCAAACTCCTACTGTAGTACAAGCAACTGTTGCAGCTCCTGCGGCTGTTCTGCCTGCAGCTCAGGCGCCTCTTCCTGTAAGCGCTACCGAGACAAAACCGGCAACAGAAGACACCTCAAAATACATCACGATCAAATCTCCGATGATTGGAACTTTTTACCGGTCATCAAGTCCTGATAAACCATTTTTCGCAAACGTTGGAGATGAAGTGACTACCGGCAAGGTTGTGTGCATCATTGAGGCAATGAAATTGTTTAATGAGATTGAAAGTGAAGTTTCTGGACGTATCGTTAAAGTTCTGGTAGAGAATGCGTCTCCGGTAGAATACGACCAGCCTCTATTTTTAGTTGAACCCATGTAATATCTGCTTTTAGTAGATACTCATTTACCATTTTGTATGTTTAAAAAAATACTAATTGCCAATCGGGGCGAAATCGCTTTGCGTATCATTCGTACCTGTAAAGAAATGGGCATTAAAACTGTTGCTGTTTATTCTACAGCAGACAGAGAAAGTTTGCATGTACGTTTTGCAGATGAAGCGGTTTGTATTGGTCCTCCACCGAGTAAAGACTCTTACCTGAGCATTCCGAACATTATTTCTGCAGCTGAACTTACAAATGCAGACGCAATACACCCGGGTTATGGTTTCTTATCTGAAAACGCTAAGTTTTCTTCTGTGTGCCGTGATTATGGGATTAAATTCATTGGCGCGACTCCAGAGCAGATAAACTCGATGGGTGACAAAGCGTCGGCGAAAGAAACCATGAAAATAGCTGGTGTACCAACCATTCCAGGATCTCAAGGATTATTGGAAAGTGTTAAGGATGGTATCAGGATCGCTAATGAAATGGGCTACCCTGTAATTTTGAAAGCTACTGCCGGTGGCGGTGGCCGAGGAATGCGTGTGGTTTGGAAGGATGAAGATTTTGAAAACGCATGGGATAGCGCAAGACAGGAATCAGGCGCAGCCTTTGGAAACGATGGCTTGTACCTTGAGAAATATATTGAAGATCCACGCCACATTGAAATCCAGATTATTGGAGATCAGTATGGCAAAGCTTGCCATTTATCCGAGCGCGACTGTTCTATTCAGCGCAGGCACCAGAAGTTAGTGGAAGAAGCACCATCACCATTTATGACCGACGAGTTGCGGGAAAGAATGGGTGAGGCTGCGATTAAGGGTGCTGTTGCTGTTGCCTACGAAGGCGCAGGAACAATTGAATTCCTTGTCGACAAACACCGTAACTTCTACTTTATGGAAATGAACACCCGTATTCAGGTTGAGCACCCCGTTACAGAAGAAGTCATCAATTACGATCTGATTAAGGAACAAATAAAGGTAGCAGCAGGTGTACCAATTTCGGGCAAGAACTATTTGCCTAATATGCATGCGATTGAATGCCGTATTAATGCCGAAGATCCCTTTAACAACTTCAGGCCTTGTCCGGGTAAAATAACAAACTTTCATTCTCCAGGTGGGCATGGTGTGCGGGTTGATACACACGTTTATGCTGGATACCAAATTCCACCTAATTATGATTCTATGATTGCCAAGCTGATCTGCGTTGCACAAACCAGAGAAGAGGCAATAAGCACCATGGAACGGGCTTTAAGCGAGTTTGTAATTGAAGGTGTAAAAACCACCATTCCATTTCATTTGAAGTTGATGAAGGATCCAAACTTCAGAGCTGGTAATTTTACCACCAAATTTATGGAAACATTCGAATTTTCGGAATAGTCGAATCTATACCCTATATTTAACACGTAAATACCATTCTAAATTTAAGATAGAATGGTATTTTTGTTTTTCAAGTCATATAAATGAGCGAGAATAGAACGCAGGATCTTATTGATTCAATAAAGAATAAAGGAAAGAGTTTAGAGGCAGAGATGTCTTTTTTTGATCACATTGATGTATTAAGAAAACACTTGTTACGCGTTGCGGTGGTCGTTCTGGTCTTCACAGCAGGTGCGTTTTACTATACTGATTTCATTTTTAACACCATCATTATGGGGCCTAAAAACCCTAGTTTCTGGACTTACAGAATGATGTGTAAGCTTGTTGCAAAGTTCCCGTCTATTGGCCAGGATTTTTGTATTACCAAAATTGACGCTAAGATCATCAACACGGAGATGGCGGGGCAGTTTACCTTGCAGCTGAACTCTTGTGTTATGGTTGGTATTATTCTTGGTATCCCCTACTTGCTTTTTGAATTGTGGCTTTTTGTTAAACCTGCCCTGCATGAAACAGAACGCAAGTCTGCGAGTGGATTTGTTGTTTTTGCTTCTACCCTGTTTTTCACTGGTATTCTGTTTGGCTATTATGTCATCTGTCCATTATCAATTAATTTCTTAACGAACTTTACGGTAAGTCCAGACATCCAAAACACGTTCACCATCGATTCTTACCTGTCTTCTGTGATGACACTTACACTAGGTTCAGGAGTGATCTTCCAGTTACCGGTAATCATTTACATACTGTCTAAACTGGGGATTATGACACCGGCATTTATGCGGGCGAGCAGACGATACTCTACGATTATCATCCTGATCATTGCAGCAGTTGTTACCCCAACGGCAGATCCATATACCATGCTTATCGTTGCAATGCCTTTGTTCCTTTTGTACGAGTTGAGTATTTCCATCTCAGCAAATATCGAGCGCAAGAAGAACAAAGAGATTTACGGTACAACCACGCCCAATATCTAACAAAAAATTTACGACCGATCTACCTTATTCTTTATAGATTTGGATATGTCTTCTATCATCAAAATTGCGCTAGGCGCCGATCATGCGGGCTATGCCTATAAGGAAATATTGAAATCATTTTTAACGGAGTTTGATGTTCAGGATTTCGGTACCTACTCGGCAGCGTCTGTGGACTACCCTGACTTTGCTCATCCTGTTGCAGACTGTGTTGAGAGTGGAGCTGCGACATTTGGCATTCTGGTTTGCGGAAGTGCAAACGGCGTAGCAATTACGGCTAACAAACATCAGGGTGTGCGCGCCGCAATATGTTGGGAGACCGAAATTGCAGAACTTGCAAGAAAGCATAACAATGCAAACATCATTTGTATCCCTGGCCGGTTTGTTTCAGAGTCTACAGCCAAAGAAATGGTTCGTACTTTCCTGGAGACTTCTTTTGAGGCTGGAAGACATCAGGACAGAGTGGAGAAGATATCTTGTTAATAAATAAAGAAGCTACAATTGAATTCGCCTTTGAAGCGGACCGTTGGTTTGATCTGCTGCGTAGCTCTGTTAATGAATAGTTGAATTAGTACCAGTTTCCTGAGGAAACCTATGTCGAGACGATTACTGATTCAAAATCCCCTAAAATTAAAATCCACGAATGAAAAAACAATTTCTGTACACCAGCTTTGCAATCTTGCTGGCTTTCGGAGCAACTGCTCAGAACAAAACAGCCATTAGGTTTAGTCAGAGTATTACAAAAGACAACGCATACAAGCATTTGTCTGTACTTGCATCAGACGAATATGAAGGCAGAGAAACAGGTAAGAAAGGTGCCTGGATGGCGGCTGATTACATCAAAGCGCAATTTAAAAACCTCGGGTTAACACCTCCGGTTAATGGCGAATATTTTCAGCCCATTGATATGGTTACCTATAACCTCAGTAAAAGTCTGTTGACAATTAATGGACAGCCGAAGGAAGCACTAAAGGACTTTGTTGTACAGCCGAATAATGTAACTCTATCTGGGTTTAGTTTCAATGCTAATGAAGTGCTGTTTGCCGGTTACGGCATAACAAGATCTGATTACGATGACTTTGCTGGACAAGATGTTGCTGGGAAAGTTGTCATGATGTTTGCTTCGGGAGGCCCGACACAAAAAGATGCAGAAGCACCGAAGGATCGCGCGGGGATGATTGCAGCAAACACTGAACGCCGCTCTAAACTAAATAGCTTAATGGAACGGAAGGCTTTGGGAATCATCCTTATCGACCCAAGCATAGATAACATGTCTGATGAAGCTAAACTGCGTTTGGCTGGTAATGGACAGCTTACTTTGAAAACCGTAGCAAACATTGCTAAAATGCAAACGCAGAAAGGATTGAATGTTGTAAGTGTGAACACCGCTACGGCAAATGAGATCCTGAAGGCATCTGGACTTACGGTCGAAGCCTTAAAACAACAAATCACTGCTACCACGAAGCCAGCTACGAAGTTGATCAAAGCCAGTGTATCCGCCAGTGCATTAAAGCAAGAAGTTAAAGTGCGTGCAGAAAACGTTCTTGGCTTTTTAGAAGGATCTGACCCTAAATTGAAGCAAGAGATTCTTGTAGTAACTGGTCACTATGACCATATCGGACTAACCACCTCTGGCACTGATAAAGTGAACAATGGTGCTGATGATGATGGTTCTGGTACAACTGGTGTTCTTCTGATAGCAGAAGCATTTTCAAAAGCTAAAAAAGCAGGTAACGGCCCAAAAAGAAGCATTTTGTTCATGACGGTAGTTGGTGAAGAAAAAGGCTTACTGGGGTCGGAATGGTATTCAGAGCACCCAGTCTTCCCGTTGGAAAATACAATTGCAGATTTGAATACCGATATGATCGGACGTACTGGATTTGAACATCAGGGCAAAGCGGATTCAACAAATTACATCTATGTAATTGGATCCGATAAATTGAGTTCTGAACTAAAGAAAATCAGTGAGACTGTAAATTCTACCTATACAAAGATGGTTCTTGATTATAAGTATGATGATCCGAACGATACCGAACGTATTTATTACCGTTCAGATCATTATAACTTTGCTAAACATAACATTCCAATCATCTTTTATTTTGATGGCTTGAACCAGGATTACCACAAGGCAAGTGATGAAGTAAGTAAAATCAACTTCAGCTTATTGGCTAAACGTGCACAGTTAACCTACTATACGGCGTGGGAACTTGCAAACCGTGCAAAGCGCCCTCTTGTAGATAAAGTAGACAACAGCACAAATAATTAATTCAAACCAACGTTAAAGTAAAACCTGCCCCTCAACGGCAGGTTTTTTAATATTATATTGAAATTGATTTTAATGCGGAGCGCTTTACCCAAATAATTATATTTGAACATGATGAATACTGCTGAAGAGTTTGTTGAAAAGGCTGAGGAAAAGGTGTTTGATTTAGGGCATCGAAAAACCATCAATCATAATATTGGAAAATACAATGCCGCTGTAGAAAGAGGCCTTGCCAAATTTGAAAACCTGGAACAATCTAAAAAGAAGGCACATGTAATCAAATGGAGGGTGATGGAGAACCTGGATAAGTTTCTACCAGAGTTTGAATCTAACTTTCAAAAACGCGGTGGTAAAGTCATCTGGGCAAACGATGTAGCAGAAGCTCAGAAAGAAATCCTCAGCATCATTCAGAAAAGCGGAGGAAAAACGGTCATAAAGTCTAAATCAATGACCACGGATGAGATTCATCTAAACGACTTTCTGGAAAACAACAACATTGAATCGCTTGAAAGTGACTTGGGTGAATATATTGTCCAGTTGCTCGGTCAGAAACCTTACCATATCGTTACTCCAGCAATGCACTTGAGTAAGGAAGAGATTGCTCAGCTATTTCATGATAGATTTGGAACGCCGGTGGATGCTACTCCAGAGCAGCTTACCCAGAAAGCACGAGAATTGCTTCGTGAAAAGTATCTAAGAGCTGACATCGGGATTTCAGGAGGTAATTTCCTGGTAGCCGATACCGGAAGTGTTGCTTTAACAGAGAACGAGGGTAACGCCAGGTTATGTACCACATTTCCTAAAATACATATTGCCATAGTTGGAATAGAAAAGATTATCCCTTCTATGTCTGACCTGGACTTGTTCTGGCCTTTATTGGCTAGCCATGGAACAGGCCAAAACCTAACTGTTTACAACACACTCTTGACTGGCCCAAGGCAGGAGAACGAAACGGATGGCCCGGAGGAGATGTATGTGATCTTACTTGATAACGGACGTACAAACTTGCTGGCACAAAAGGACCAGCGCCAGGGATTGTATTGTATTCGTTGCGGCGCATGCTTAAACGCTTGCCCGGTATATAAAAACATTGGTGGTCATACTTACAACACAACATACAGCGGACCGATTGGATCCCTAATTACCCCGCACATGCAGGGAATGAAAGAGTTTAAACATTTAAGTTACGCCTCGAGTCTTTGTGGAAAATGTTCAGAGGTTTGCCCCGTTAAGATTGACATTCAAAAAATGCTGCTGTTAAATAGAAGAGATGCGACGGAGCAGCACGACAACTCCAAAATGGAAGACTTTGGATGGAAGGTTTGGAAAGCCGGCATGCTGAAACGAAGCCGAATGGACATGTTTGGTGGTAAAATAAAGAACTTTCTATTGAAGAACCTGTTCAGCAAGATCTGGGGTAAGTACAGAGCTAGACCTGAGGTTGCGGAGAAGTCTTTCGCCGCACAGTGGGAAGAACGAAACAAGCCAGTTAAATAAACTGTCAAACTTATAATCAAAGATGCATGCAGTTTGACAGAAAAGGTAAAGATAATGGCACTCTATTAAACTTATACAAACACCTCCTTTACCCAAGAATGGTGGAGGAAAAGATGCTGATCCTTCTGCGCCAGGGCCGTATTGGAAAGTGGTTCTCGGGTATTGGTCAGGAGGCCATAGCTGTTGGCAGTACGCTTGCAATGAACCCGGAAGAATACATCCTTCCAATGCATAGAAATCTAGGCGTATTTACAGCACGCGGCATTCCCTTAAAAAAGTTGATGGCGCAGTGGCAAGGTAAGGTAACAGGCTTTACAAAGGGCCGTGACCGCTCCTTCCATTTCGGAACACAAGAATACAAGATCATCGGCATGATATCTCATCTTGGCCCGCAAATGGCAGTCGCTGATGGTATAGCCCTAGGGGATCTCATTGCTGATAAACCCAATGCCACCCTGGTTTACACTGGTGATGGTGCAACCAGCGAGGGTGACTTCCACGAAGCCCTTAACGTTGCTGCGGTCTGGAATTTACCCGTTATCTTCCTCATTGAGAATAACGGCTACGGCCTCTCTACCCCAACTACCGAACAATATAAATGCGAGAATCTTGTCGACAAAGCCATTGGATACGGCGTTGAAGGTATCCAGATAGATGGGAACAACATCTTGGAAGTATTCGATACCATTAAAGCAGTTGCTGAAAGGATACGCAAGGAGCCTAAGCCTGTCTTAATTGAATGTATGACCTTCCGCATGCGTGGTCATGAAGAAGCATCGGGCACGAAGTATGTACCAGCGCATCTATTTGAAGCGTGGCAAGCAAAAGATCCATTAAAGAATTACGAGGAGTACTTGTTAGAACAACATGTACTTACAACAGAAGAAATTCAAAGCATTACCGCAAGCTATAAGAAGCAAATAGACACTGAAGTAGAAAGCGCTTTTAAGGAGCCGGAGCCTCTGGCAGACCCGCAAGCTGAACTTGCAGATATGTATTACCCCTACAATCCCGAAACACTTCCGGAAGCAGACCACAGCAAAAAAGAAATGCGTTACCTGGATGCAATATCAGATGGTCTTGATGTATCCATGAAGCATCACGAGAATCTAGTGATCATGGGGCAGGATATCGCAGAATACGGTGGAGCCTTCAAGATCACAGAAGGCTTTGTAGCGCGATATGGCAAAGCGCGTGTGCGTAACACCCCGATCTGTGAATCTGCGATCGTAGGCGCCGCGTTGGGCCTGTCCATTAACGGGTTCAAGGCTGTTGTAGAGATGCAGTTTGCCGATTTCGTAAGCTGTGGCTTTAACCAGGTGGTAAACAACCTTGCAAAAACCCATTATCGCTTGGCTGAAAAGGCAGATGTAGTGATTAGAATGCCTACAGGGGCAGGAACTGGCGCCGGGCCATTTCACTCGCAAAGCAATGAAGCCTGGTTCACAAAAACGCCGGGCTTAAAGGTGGTTTATCCCGCATTTCCCTACGATGCCAAAGGGCTTCTTATTGCCGCCATCGACGATCCCAACCCGGTAATCTATTTTGAACATAAATACCTCTACAGAAGTCTTACAGGCCTGGTACCAGATGGCAGGTATACCATGGAAATTGGGAAGGCCAACGTCTTACGTACTGGTGCTCAACTATCCATCATTACCTATGGCTTAGGTGTCCATTGGGCATTGGCGTATTTGAATGAACATCCCCAAATCGAGGCGACGCTGGTTGATCTATGCAGTCTGCAACCTTGGGATCACCAAGTAGTAAAGGAAGCCGTTCAGCAGACAGGGCGTGTCTTAATCCTACATGAAGATACACTTGCAAGTGGTTTCGGTGCAGAACTAGCGGCCTGGATTTCAGAGCACTGCTTTACCTATTTAGACGCCCCAGTTATGCGTTGCGGGAGCTTAGACACCGCAATTCCAATGAACAAAACGCTTGAAGAAAGCTTCCTGGCAAAAAGTCGCCTGCATGAGACAATAACCCGCCTTCTGCAGTACTAAACCCTCTGGCACGATAATAGACATCCCCAGCTACAATCCTTAAACAGCTCCCGATGAAACTTCCGATAAATCTGATCTGCCTTATTTTAACACTTACCGCTTTCAGTTGTAAAAACAAAAAGGCAGCACACCCGCAGTCAGAACTTGGAGAAGTCACTTCTTCCACAGGCATGAACGAGAAGTCAATACTTGAGTTTAGTCGCAACCTGGACAAGTCTACTACCAATATGAACAAAGCATTTAGCCTTGTTTACACCAACGGTGATCAATTATTATACGTAGAAAAGTTTTCAAACCCTGCTGGTGATCAATTGTATATTGAACGTGAAAAGAGTGACCTGGAAAATTCAATAAACAGGTACTATTTTAAGCGCGACAGTTTGGTCCTGATTTTCAATACTACCATTCAGAATACAGAAGAAGGAAAAATATTTAAGGACACGAAGACTTACTTAAGGAATTACGTAGTTTTCAAGAAATCAGAAAGAACAGCGACATCTGCCCAGG
>JAQBOT010000176.1 GCA_028287885.1 Pedobacter sp. | reverse complement strand
GATTTCTGCTGGGTAAGCACGCTGGTTACGTTCAACTTCCCAAACTGCAACTGTGTTTTTATCCCAAACAGTGCCTGCGTACCCGTGATCAGGCTCGTATTTAGCGGTAAGCTGACGTTCCCCGCCTCAATCTTTCTGATAATTTCATCTGGACCACCTGTGTAATCAAGCTTAATCTGATTTTCAAAATCGAACTGGGCTTCAGTATTGTAATTCATATTGACCTTCAGCTTGGTTCCGATGTTTCCAATGACGTCCATCTGAATCCGCTGGTTGAAATCAAAGTTGCTTTGCACACGCTGCTGCTCATTAAACAGCGGATTTTCATTTTTATTCACACGGCCGAGGAAAGTAAGTTCGGCTTCGCCTCTGGGCTGAATATCTATCGTATTGCCACCAAATATATTTTCAAACGATCTGTTGTTTATGGTAAGCGCCGGAATGATACCAGTCTTGCGGATATCATTAATTTCCGAGTTTGAGAAAGTTTTCCAATTCTTGCGTTTGATCTCCGCATCAACCAGGCGCTGGTATTCAGCAATACTTAGATACTGAGGAGCAGTAAGATAGCGCCCGCCGATGCGTTCACGGATGATGTATTGTTTGTTAACAGGATCATACTCCACTTCGCGCTTCATGTTTGAAGGTAAGGGGCTGTATGGTGTGGCAGGCTCCTGAATTCCAAGCCGTACACGTTCCTTAAAACCCAAAGCGTTTTTAGCTGTGTCTGATTTGCTGCCTGGCCTTACTTGTGAAAACACCCGTTGCCCGCCGAAAGAAAAAATCAAAAGAATGATTAGAGTAAATGTTATTCTCAAAGGCGGAGCGTTATTAGTATGGCGTTATGTTTATAAATTCTTTAAGGCAGTTTTAATCATTTGTTCTACAGTTAATTCAGCGCCACCAGCTTTTACCGCATTATCTATCGCCTTTTCTGCAGGTTGTTTTGCAAAACCGAGCATCATTAATGCAGAAAGTGCTTCTTCTTTCACTGTATTATTTAAAGGAGCCGAGATTAATGATCCCGACCCTTCTTTTTTCAACTTATCTTGTAATTCCAAAACCAGTCGCTGAGCAGACTTTGCACCAATACCTTTGATCCGCTGGATCAGCGTCAAATCTCCATGAACAATAGCGTTCTGAATTTCATTCGGTGTTATTGAAGAAAGCATCATTCTCCCTGTGTTTGGGCCAATGCCAGAAACCGAAATTAAGTGTAGGAACAATCTGCGTTCGCCTTCTTCCGCAAATCCATATAAAGTGTGGGCATCCTCTTTAATGTGCACCCAGGTGTAGATCTTGCAGCGTTCAGCATCCTGTAAACTACTGTAGGTGTTCAATGAGATATTGATGTGATAACCAATTCCACCAGCTTCTACCACAATATATGCCGGACATTTAAATGTTAACTTGCCATCAATATAATCAAACATGCTTCAGTAGTATTATTTTATTGTTCGTTGATTTTAGCTTGTGCTTCTTTTTCCTTTACCTGAACGTCCAGGACAGCAATTGTTACCATATTCACAATTTCACGCACCGAACTTCCCAGTTGCACAATGTGCACAGGTTTTTTCAAGCCAAGCAAAATAGGGCCTACTGCCTCTGCACCACCAAGTTCCTGTAGAATTTTGTAAGCGATGTTTCCAGATTCCAAATTTGGAAATACCAATGTATTTGCTGGTGCGTCAGCTAAAGTACTGAATGGAAAGTTCCCTTTCAGCAAATCATTATTCATTGCGAAATTCGCCTGCATTTCACCGTCCACCAAGATTTCAGGATGATTTTTATGTAATAACTGAACGGCAGTCCTGGTTTTTTCAGGAACTATGCCTTCGTTCGAACCAAAGTTTGAATAAGAAAGCATCGCAATTCTTGGCTGTATATTAAACTTTCTAACCGATCGCTCAAGTAATACCGTGATATCTACCAGTTCTTCTACTGTCGGGTCCACGTTAACCGTAGTATCACCAAAGAACACAGGGCCCTTTTTGGTCATCATCATATACATTCCCGCCACACGATTTACGCCCTCTTCCGTACCGATGATCTGTAGCGCAGGTTTAACCGTAGTCGCATAGTTCTTTGTAAGTCCGGAGATCATCGCATCTGCTTCCCCAAATTCAACCATTGACGCACCAAAATAATTCCGATCGCGCAACAGCTTACTTGCTTCAAACAAGGTTACCCCTCTCCTTTGCCTTTTAGCAAACAAGGACTCGGAATATTTATCCATGCGTTCTGTTTCCAGTAAAGGATCAATAATCTCCACACCTTCTAATTCCAGTGCGTTCTCTTCAATGATCTGCTGTATGATTTCTTTATTTCCCAATAAGATCGGTATAGCGATATGTTCGTCTTTAACGATCTGGGCTGCTTTTAATATCTTATAGTTATCCGCTTCGGCAAAAACCACACGTTTAGGATCAGATTTCGCGCGGCTGGTAATCGCACGCATGATGGCATCCTCTCCACCCAGGCGACCTTTTAATTCTTCTGTATAAGCGTCCCAGTCTGTTATTACCTTTCTTGCAACACCAGAATCAATTGCAGCTTTAGCTACCGCTGAAGACACATTGGTCATCAGGCGCAAGTCCATTGGCTTTGGAATGATGTATTCCGGGCCGAACTTGATGTTCTTTTCATTATATGCCATATTTACCGCCTCAGGAACAGGCTTTTTGGCCAATTCCGCGATTGCTTTTACAGCAGCGATTTTCATCTCTTCGTTAATACTTGTTGCACGAACATCCAGCGCACCCCTAAAGATGTAAGGAAAGCCAAGTACGTTGTTTACCTGGTTCGGATAATCAGAACGCCCTGTAGCCATGATCAAGTCTTTACGTGAACCGATTGCAAGCTCATAAGAGATCTCTGGATTTGGATTTGCCATAGCAAAAACAATTGGATGT
Organism: Pedobacter sp.; assembly: GCA_028287885.1. Taxonomy (GTDB): domain Bacteria; phylum Bacteroidota; class Bacteroidia; order Sphingobacteriales; family Sphingobacteriaceae; genus Pedobacter. Next base: position 683 of record JAQBOT010000176.1, on the reverse strand, counting down.
GCAGCCATTGACACAAGCATGTCAACAGTTACGCAGTCTGCAGAAGATAGTCCAATGAATACATCCGAATCCTTCATTGCTTCAGCAAGCGTATTTAAATCGCGGTCCGTTGCGAACTCTGCTTTAATTGCCTCCAGGTTTTCACGCTTCTTTTGAATAACCCCGGTACGATCGCACATCACGATATTCTCTTTCTTTGCGCCAAGTGAGACATAAAGCTTGGTACAGGAAATCGCCGCTGCGCCGGCACCATTCACCACAATCTTTATTTTGTCCATTTCCTTGTTCTGAAGTTCACATGCATTTAGCAAAGCAGCTGCAGAAATGATCGCTGTACCATGCTGGTCATCGTGCATCACAGGAATGTTCATCACTTCTTTCAAGCGACGTTCAATTTCAAAGCATTCAGGAGCTTTTATGTCTTCCAGGTTTACACCACCGAAAGTGGGCTCTAAAGCCTTTACGATAGTAACAAATTCATCTATGCTCTTTGTGTCCAATTCAAGATCGAATACATCGATATCTGAGAAAATCTTGAAAAGTAGTCCTTTGCCTTCCATTACTGGTTTACTGGCTTCCGGACCTATGTTACCAAGGCCAAGTACTGCAGTTCCATTACTGATTACTGCGACTAAGTTGCCTTTGGCTGTATATTTATAAACGTCTTCAACATTGTCTGCAAT
>JAQBOT010000165.1 GCA_028287885.1 Pedobacter sp. | reverse complement strand
GTAAATGCAGCATGGGTCGCAAACAAGCAAATCCCAGCAGCGTTTGACGCCGACAATAACAAATCGCTGAAACTTGGATTGGATAACCGTGCGGCGCTTTTGAGGGAACTGCCTGTAAACCCCTTGTTTGATCTGGACGATTATCTGATGCATAAGCTGGATTTTGATCTTACGGATAAAAAGCGCGAAGCATTAAAGCTCTTCCTCTCTTACTTATCCAAATTGTAAGCAATTCATTTGCCCTAAAAGCCTGATTATATTTAAAACAAATCGTAAACATACAGGGAAGGTAGTATCTTTACGGTTTTGTAACTATACTCATTTTGGCTAAAGAAAAGAATAAGGAAACACCCTTAATGCAGCAATACAATGTGATCAAAGCAAAGTATCCCGGTGCATTATTATTATTTAGAGTAGGCGATTTTTATGAGACCTTTGGTGAAGATGCTGTTAAAACAGCTCAGATCCTGGGCATCGTACTCACCAGAAGAGGCAACGGCCCCGGCGGCCATATTGAACTCGCCGGTTTTCCCCACCATTCTTTGGAAAACTATCTTTCCAAACTTGTTCGTGCCGGTCAGCGTGTAGCCATATGCGACCAGCTAGAAGATCCCAAACTGACTAAAAACATCGTTAAGCGCGGGGTAACTGAACTGGTAACCCCAGGGGTAGCCTATAACGACAACATCTTAAATCAAAAATCCAACAATTACCTTGCGGCTGTTTATTTCGACAAGAACCTTTGTGGCGTGTCCTTCCTGGATATTTCTACAGGAGAGTTTCATGTAGCCCAGGGAAATACAGATTACATAGATAAACTGCTACAAGGCTTTAAGCCTACCGAGGTTGTTTTTCAAAAAAGCAAAAAGAAAGAGTTCGTAGAGTTCTTCGGAGATAAGTTTTATACTTTTCACCTGGATGACTGGGCATTTACCAACGATTACGCACACGAGACTTTAACTAAGCATTTTGAAGTTAGCTCTTTAAAGGGCTTTGGTGTAGACAAACTACAGACCGGGATTGTTGCAGCAGGGGTGGTCTTGCATTATCTGAATGAAACAGAACACCGCAACCTAAAACACATAAGTTCGATCTCGCGACTGGAAGAAGACAGTTTCATGTGGCTGGATCGCTTCACCATCCGGAATCTGGAGCTGGTTAGCTCGGCAAATGAAAATGCGGTCACCTTGTTTGACGTACTCGATGAAACCAGCACCCCCATGGGCGCACGTTTGCTGCACAAATGGATCGTTATGCCGCTAAAGGAGCTTAAACCCATTCAGGAGCGTCAGGGGATGGTAGCTTATCTCGTCGAACACCCCGAGCTTATACAGGAATTCTTATCTCATGTTAAGCAGATCGGGGATCTGGAACGACTGATATCTAAAGTTGGACTTCAAAAGGTTGGGCCGAGGGAACTTTGCCAGCTTGGTAAATCTTTGCACCATATTGAAGCGGTAAAAGGAATTTGCGCAGCAACTAAAAACCCATTTTTGGGGATCATTGCAGAACAATTGAATCCATGTCTAACCATTCGCGAGCGACTAGAGCGTGATCTTCAGGTGGATCCTCCAGCAGTGCTGATTAAAGGTAACGTCATTGCCGATGGCATCGATGAAGAGTTGGACAGATTGCGTAAGATCGCCTTCGGCGGTAAAGGCTACCTTGTTGAGATTCAGAAAAGGGAAGCGCTTGCTACTGGCATTCCCTCCCTAAAGATAGCATTCAACAATGTGTTCGGGTACTACCTGGAAGTCACACATACACACAAGGATAAGGTCCCGGCAGATTGGACCAGAAAGCAGACGCTAGTCAGTGCGGAGCGCTACATAACGCCAGAGCTAAAAGAATATGAAGAGCAGATTCTTGGTGCTGAAGAAAAGATTCAAGCAATAGAGATCCGGCTTTACAATGAACTTATGTATCAGGTTGCTGCCTATATCAAGCCGATCCAGCTGAACGCTTTTTTGATTGCTCAGTTGGATGTGCTGCTTTGTTTCGCTCAACTGGCAATAAAGAACCACTATGTGCAGCCTGTGCTGAACACCAAAAAGGTGTTGGACATCAAAGGAGGCAGACACCCAGTTATAGAAAAACGGCTGCCTGCTGGGGAAGAGTACATTACCAATGATGTCTATTTGGACACGGATACCCAGCAGATCATCATCATCACTGGCCCAAACATGTCCGGTAAGTCCGCCATATTACGCCAAACCGGGCTTATCGTGCTGATGGCACAAATGGGATCCTTTATCCCAGCAAAAGCCGCCGAAATTGGTCTTGTAGACAAGATCTTCACCCGTGTTGGTGCTTCAGATAACTTGTCTTCAGGTGAGAGTACCTTTATGGTCGAGATGAACGAAACGGCAAGCATTCTAAACAACATTTCCGATGATAGTCTTATTCTGCTCGATGAAATTGGCAGGGGAACGAGCACCTACGATGGTATATCGATCGCCTGGGCAATAGCAGAATTCTTACATACCCATCCTTCAGCCAAGCCGAAAACGCTGTTTGCCACGCATTACCACGAGTTAAATGAGCTGGCCAATACGATGAACCGTGTAAAGAACTACAATGTTTCCATCAAGGAAGCAGGCAATAAGATTATTTTCTTACGTAAGCTTGTACCTGGAGGAAGTGAACACAGCTTTGGTATCCATGTGGCAAAAATGGCGGGTATGCCGCCTAAACTAATCAACCGCGCGAACGAAATTCTCAAGAAACTAGAAATAGATCGTACAGAAGGGCAAAGCATCAAGGACAGTATTAAGAAGGTTCAGAATCAGGCTTACCAGCTGCATATGTTCGCTATTGACGATCCCGTTCTTGTAAAGATCAGGGATATGCTGAATAATTTAGATGTAAACGTACTCACCCCAGTTGAAGGATTACTTAAGCTGGACGAAATTCAACGCTTGATAAAGAATTAGAACAGCATGAAAGTATATACCAAAATAATCTGTTTTTTAATGATGGTTACCCTGCTCAGCGCATGTACCTCGCGCAGGTACAGTCCGACAACAACGCAGGCAGCACGTGCTGCTGATGCAATGGCGAACCTGAACAACAAAGATCTATACAAATTTATTGCCAACTGGACGGGAGTAAAGTATCGCCTTGGGGGCCTGGATAAAAATGGGATTGACTGCTCGGGTTTTGCTTTGTTGCTTGAGAAAGATATCTTTGGATTGAAGATCCCGAGAAGATCGGTGGAACAAGCCAACGTTATCGACAACAAAAACCTAAATCAGCTGAAAGAAGGAGACCTTATTTTCTTCTCCTTTGGGGGAGCGGAAGTCGACCATGTGGGTGTATATCTAAATAATAACTACTTTGTCCATGCATCACCTAGTCGCGGCATCATCGTAGACGACCTGAACTTACCGGGGTATCAAAAAGCGATTGTAAAGGCTGGAACAATAAAAAATTAAGCGATGTCTAAAAACAAAGAAGATTATTCCTTTTGGACTAAGAATAAAAAATTTGCAGTTACTGAAATACTCATGTACCTGGTGATGATCGTTGCCATCATCCTCGGTATTTACTTTCTGAGTTAATTCGCCTTAAACACCACTTTAGTCATATCTGCAAAGCTCACCTTATTCATAAAGCTGGCGAAGGCTGCATATTCATTCGCGGGGTATCTACCTGCATTTAAAACAAACTTTCTTTTGTAAATAACAAGCTGATCCTTCACAATGAATTCAGAAGAAAAGCTTCCATAAGGAGTCTTCAACTTGAGATCCTCGGGCTTGTATTCCATCTTATAACCCTGCGGAACATGATAGGTTATCTCGTCCTCATCTGTAAAGCCCCGATTAACGTAAACGGGTAAAGTACGATTGCTTACTTCGGCTACTGTTCCTTGTCTATTGAACGCATTTGGAATTAAGTAGGTCATGCTACTACCTTTAGGCGCATAATTGGCTATTTCCAAGTTAAATGTTTCCGTAGTCATCGGATCTGTGCCTTTATCTTGTTTTATTTTTAGCCCTTCGAAATCAATATTGTCTACATCATAGTATGATTTTAGCAATTTCAGCTGCTCTGCATAAGGCTTGGTTAGCACGTACTCGTAGGTATCGTATTGGGCACCTTTATAGGTAGTGTTGATTTTTCCCGTCACATTTCCGTCCTTATCCAGTGTTAGATCCGCTAAACGCCTGGTTAGATTCATCTCTGGCTTTAGGTTTGGCGTATGCAGCAGCATACCTCCTGATTCTGCACAGGCAAGCACGCTCCGGTCGTCTGTAAAGTCACCTAAATACCCAAAGGGAACAACCTGACTCGTACATTCCAGCCAGGTCGTATCTTTTTCAAGCGGCAAACATAAGATGATGTGGTTGCCCTGGTCCATACTTGCGAAATCAGGATCCATGTTTTCTTTGTACTTGCCTGCATTAACCACACAATAAAGCGACTTGATATTTACGGCGCTAAGCAAACTCTGCATGTAGTTCACCAATGCCTTACAGTCGCCATACCCTAATTTATGTACATCGTTTGCAAACATTGGCTGAAAGCCGCCGATGCCCACCTGAACACTGATGTATCTCGTTTTTTCCTGCATATAAGCGTAAAGCTTTCTGGCCTTTTCCTTATCTGTACTCAGGTCTTTTACCAATTCCTTTACCTCAGCTTGTGCTTCGGGTGAAAGTTGTTGCCTGCTTTTCAATAGATCGTTATACACCCACTTCCCAAGCTCATTCCAATTGCTGTAACTTCCCTGTGATTTATAATAGCTGAACGCTGCTGCCGATACCTTGATGTAGGTTCGGTAACTGTCTGGCTGAGGAGCAAAAGGCTCACGTTTAAATGCCGGTAAATTGCTCACCTGCCAATGGTAGGTTTTTACTTTCTCTGTGTTCTCGATCGTCCCTTTGCCAGCGTAGTTTTTCTCCTGAATGCGAATCTGATCTTCCGGTTTACAGGTAAACGAATAGCTGCTTTTCTCCACCGCTTCGTCCGGGTAGGGGTTGGCATACCAGTCCGGGATGATTAGGTTCTGCTTGAAAACAACCTCATATTCGAAACTTACCGTATATGGATAAACTGTAACCGACGGTAGGTAATGTTTCACGCGCTCGTCTTCATACAAGGAGTAATCACTAATTGCACTTTCATCCGTAAAGTTCGAAAGAGAGAATTTACCTATCTGTAGGCCACTGGCATCATATACCAAGCCTTTCACACTTTTAATAGCTGTGTTTTTATTGTAATAAATACTAAGTTCCGCACGGTCGTCTCCTGTTTTGTTCAATACTGTGACTGCTTTCTTTACCGTCATAACCACGTGATCTGTTGCCATCATGTTCACTTGTGTCTCCATGTTCCGGATTACCGCATTAGAACCGGATCTCAGAATTTGTGGAATGTTGGCGGCAGGGAACAAGATCTCCGCATGCAATTGAAAGGAGCTTACTGCAAACAGCAACCATAATAAATGCTTTACCATTAGTTTGAACGTTTAAGCACCAAATCCACCTTCTGCTGTTGGATAATGCGACTGTAAAATTCTTTCAGGTAGAGGTATTCATCAGAACCATAGATCGGCTTGTTCAATTGGAACAGCAAATCAAATGCAAGTGTGTTGTTCTCCAGCTTTGTGCTTGTTAAGTACTTCCCCGAATTATCGGGCAAGGCCATGGCAAGGTCTTTTCCTTGTTCTTCCAGGCTGTAATCGCCCGGTAAAGTCAGCAGGATAGAAATTCTTTTCTCCGTAGCTGCTCCAAGATCCACCGGGTAACTGCGTGCATTCAGGTTAAATGGATTTTTGCTGATTCTGTCTATGAAGAAGGGGTTATAGAAGAACCTCTTGTCAAGAACCTGGTCAAATGCTTTCATCTCCACCTCATAACGCTCCACTAAGGTGTTATCCAGGCTGTCTAAATTGTCTATGCTGTGCTTCAGGATCTTGGTGGCCGGCATCTTTTCATCCAGCTTGCGTACATAATCATCGATGGACCCAGCCTCTCCGATTTGCGCGCGCTTTTCGTGGGCTGCATATCCAGTAGAGTAGGTAATAAGTGTACCCGTAATATTACCGTCGGTGCCAAGTTTACCCGTCAAAGTGTAGCTTACCGCATCTTTCTCGCTTGCTTTTAAGTCGTACCAATAAGAAGGCTTTTTGAGATTGATCACCCGGCCTTTATCATTTATGCAGCGCAAAGGAAGCAAGCCGAAAGGCAGGAGGGGTTCAGAGGCATCAAGCAAATAGATCTTATCTCCTAGATTAACTTTCGCAACCACATAATTGAATTCAGATATCACCGGATAAAGGTTGTTTACCAGACCGTTCGATCGCGTGGATAAAATTACTGCTTCGGCATCCAGGTTGGCAGCAGACAGAGCCGCAATCAGTGCAAGGTTAATGTCGCCGATATTGCCCGTATGCGTATCCAATGCATGTTTGATCTGGTTTTCACTATACTTACCTGTATAGTCATTCCATTTTATTGTCTTTTTAATGTAGCTGTAAATCGCTTTTGCTTTGCTTAGATCATCTGTTGTATTCTTTAGGATGTCGGGCAGCAATGGCGTAAAGAGATCTTTGCGCTTCATTTGGCCGCCGAAGGTTTT
>JAQBOT010000138.1 GCA_028287885.1 Pedobacter sp. | reverse complement strand
AGACCGACTATCTATAATCTCCTATGTGGGATTTTTACTTATTATTATTGGTGTTTTAATATTAAGTATAAACAATCAAGCGCATGCATAAAATTATAAAAGACTGAAAGTTCAGTTAACTCCCTTTTAAATTCAGGCAAACTATCTTTATTCATCACAGTAATGTGTACAATACGGTCGGTGCTTGCTACCAATAAACATGGGATTTCAATCTAGGAAATTTCAGTACCTACCTAATTTATAGACTTAACCTTCGATGCGAAAACACAACTATGAAGAGCTGATTATGCTTTGACTTTGTGAACTAATGGGTTTCCTAATTGCAACGACTTCATTACTTAAACGTCTTAAATTATGCAAAAAAGAGTCTTATTGATAGGAGGGAACTTTTACCCTGAACCTATCGGCATTGGGAAGTACAATGGAGAGATGATGCATTGGCTTGCACAAAACGGCTATGACTGTACGGTCATAACTTCATTTCCATATTATCCCCAGTGGAAAGTACAACAACCATATACTAAAAGGTCATTTTGGTATAAGAGAGAGGTAAAATACTACAAACCGTATTATGATAAACATATAAATATTTATAGGTGCCCACTGTATGTACCGAACATCCCTACTGGAAGTAAAAGAATACTAAATGGGGTAACATTCTTCTTGACCTCACTATTAGTTATAATAAAGTTGTTGTTTGAAAGCAAGTATGATTACATCATAACAGTAGTTCCGTCATTTGAAACGGGTTTGTTGGCAATCCTTTATAAGTCTATTCGAGGCGGTAAATTCCTTTACCATATACAGGATTTACAGATCGATGCGGCAAGAGACCTAAAAATAATAAGGTCAAAATGGTTGATCCAATTTTTATTTAGGATTGAAAAATTCATTCTAAAGAAAGCGGATGTTGTAAGTAGTGTCTCCACCGGAATGATGGAGAAAGTAAAAGTCAAGTGCAATAAAAACATCGAATTTTTCCCGAACTGGGTCGACAGTGACGTAATTTATCCTATTGAAGATAAGACTGCCTTAAAATCGCAATTTAGTTTTAGCCCATCAGATAAGATCATTTTGTATTCAGGCGCTATTGGCGAAAAACAAGGTTTGGAAAACATCCTGTACGCTGCCGAATCTTTTAGAGACAAGAAACATATCAAATTCATAATCTGCGGAGCTGGTCCATATTTAAAACAACTCGAATTACTAAAACAGAATCTGAATTTACAAAATGTTGTTTTTATGCCAACTCAGCCCATTGAATGCTTGAATGACTTTTTGAACATGGCCGACTTGCATTTAATCATTCAAAAAGCCGATGCAAGTGATTTAGTTATGCCGTCTAAATTAACAAATATCTTAGCTGTGGGCGGAATACCAATAATTACAGCAAGGCCAAATACTTCATTATACGAGCTCGTTACAAAAGCTGACCTCGGCTTACTGGCAGTCCCAGAAGACGTAAATTCATTAGTTTCTGTAATTGGTAAAGCTATCGAAGATGAATACGTCGGTATTAGTGTAAAATCACTAGAATATGCAAGAACCCATTTCTCACTAAATAATATCATTACAAATTATTCCCAGCATTTAGATCAAAAATCTGTTCATGCAAAAGCAGCACCTGTCGAAGTTGAATTCAATAACCATTTCGCTGCTATGGACATATAATTTACAATTCGAAATCTTAACACAAACCAAAAAGCCATGAAGAGTAAAATTAGTCCATTCTTAAAGCCGGGAATAGAAATCAAAGAATCTGGAAAATACCTGGAATGCAAAATCACAAATCCGTCAGAAGCAATTAAGGCGAATGCTTATTATTTTGGAAATTTCGAGTGGGCAGAAGAGTATCTGATTTACTGTCACAGAAGTGAGAGCTTTAAAAAGCGTTGGTCTGCAGCTTTAGGTGATTGGACCGACAAAGTTGTTGTGGATATTGGTTGCGGACCAGGAAACATATTTGCAACATTAAAAGGAAAACCAAGAATATTAATTGGCATCGACGTTGCGTCTACATCACTTGAAATTGCATCTGAATTAGGGTACACACCGGTACTAGCAGACGCGACAAACTTGCCGTTCATATCTGGCTTTGCGGACATTGTGACGCTGAATGCCGCTTTACATCATTGCGAAGATATGGAAGCTGTTTTAAAAGAGGCTGCAAGATTAGTTAAACCTGGGGGGTTAATTGTGACTGATCACGATCCACAACGCAGTGCATGGGATTATAAAGGTGTTGCTAAATTATTGTGGGGTTTTCGTCTTGCTTATTATAATGCTATGGGACATGGCTTTCACAAATCCAGCAACCAGCAATATTGGGCATTAGCTACCGAAATACATCATAAGCCTGGCCATGGGGTGACGAAAGAGATGTTTAAAAAACTGCTCTCTCCCTTAGGCTTTAAAGTAAATGTATTTCCACATAACCACCAAATGGGGGAAGAAGTACTTGTAGGTAAAAAGGGAAAAGCTGCCTTGAAATACAGAATTGGCAACATTCTATCAGGACGCAATCCCAACGCTGATGCGAGCGCACTTTCCCTAATGTGTGTTGCGAGGAAAATGTAAGTATTGGGACAACCTAGTTTATTCTTTACCCAGGCCGAACCGAAACTTTCTTATACGCTCCTAAAAAATGTCAACGATTAAATACATGCTCCCGATAACTTTAACACAATACAAGCGACGCGCGGCCGATCTTTTCAATCCTAATAAAGCAATGAACATTAAGCGACTTTGGTACATATGGCTGGTGTTAGCGATTATTATGTTTTTCCTCCAGGTAATTACTATAGACATTCTGCCAAGCCTTATGCAGGATGAAGCGCAGATTACAGATTATGGGAGGTTAGCGCTTGATCCATTTAGCAGATGGTCAGTAACCTGGTGGGTAGCTGGTGAAAAACCATTATTTTTATGGTCATACCTCGGGCCTGTATTCGCCGAATTCGGTTATCAAATTGGTGGCGCCTCTGGTGTTGGTCCGAGAATCATTGGACTTCTCGGCGGACTGGCTGCCTCTTCAATGGCGCTGGGATGGTTGTTGGAAAGAAAAACTCCACCCGCTATTGCAGGGTTACTTGCCTTAGGTTTTCTGCTAGATCCACTGTTCACGTTGTCACAGCGTATGGCCCGTTCCGATAGCTGGGTTATGGCGTTTTGCCTGGCTTCCTGCTGGTTATTATGCTATTCATCGCCAAAGCGCGGTGCGTTCAAGGTAACGCTTGTTGTGCTCTCGGGCGTATTCGCCGCAGTTTCAGCATTTGTATGGCCGTCTGCTGTCTTTTTATACCCACTAATTAGCCTCGAGCTTTTCCGTTCAATTTAC
>JAQBOT010000136.1 GCA_028287885.1 Pedobacter sp. | reverse complement strand
TTATCACAGAGGTCATCTACCGCAATCTTCTCCTTGAAATTTTTCTCTATATAGGCCTGCGCTTTTAATATGTTTTCATCCTTGTGGTTCTTTTGGCCCGAGAAGATCATGAAAGGCGATTGGCTGGTGCGATCCAGATCAATCATGAATCCTTTAGCCGCAATTACAGCAGTATCCCGGCCAGCATGTTTCTCGATAAGATAGAGAATCAGGTTTGTAAAAGAGTATGCGCCTCCACTCGTATAAATTCCATCTGCTTCAGTAAGTATCTTATCGTCTTGCAAAATGGCGTTGGGAAACAGACTTCTAAACTCATTTGCGAATTGCCAGTGTGTAGAACAATTCTTCCCATCGAGCAAACCTGTAGAGGCCAGCAGAAAGGAAGCAATGCAGAGGCTCACTACTTCTGCCCCTTGTTTGTATTGCTTAACGATCCAGGGAATGAATTCAGCATTTAACTTTTTGTTTTCTTCAAAATTGCCATGAATGGCAGGTATGATAATCAAATCTGTTCTTTTAACCTCATCAAGCATGATATCCGCTTTAACACTAAACATCCCATCGAGTTGTGACGTTTGCTTCTCTATCCCGACCAGCTGAATGTTGAAAAGCGGCTGCCTGCCGCTCTGCTCAAAGAATTCATTTACCCAGGAAAGCATTTGATGGGTGCCGCTAATGTTCACCAAACTGGTATGTCCCCTTGGGATGAGTATTGAAACGTGTTTCATCTTGTTCTGATTATAAATGGGTTACTGATTAAAGATACAAAATCATATTGTCGTAATCAACCGCTATGAATGACGGATATACGCCGTGTAGATGTTCTTTTTGTTACTAACTTTATACGGAACACCTAACAATCAAATCTTATAATTATGAAAACACAAAAATTGCTTTTCTGGATCACAACTGGAATTATCGTCCTATTTGAGGGTGTTTTACCTTTATTCACCTTCAATACGGAAATGGCGAAAGAAGGGTTGAGGCATTTGGGGTATCCTGCATACTTTGGGTCTATGCTCGTTGCATTTAAGATTCTCGGCGTAATTGCCCTTGCAGTTCCAAAAACGCCCGCACGGATTAAGGAGTGGGCCTATGCAGGATTCGGTTTCGACTTTATTGCTGCTAGTGTCAGCCACTCGGCGGTAGATGGGTTCGGATTTCAGGCGATTTTCCCGTTAATCTTCTTTGTGTTGCTTGTAGTCTCCTATATTAATTACCACAAGTTGGCTGTACATGGAAAAGCGGATTTGGCGTATAATTAAATAAATATTGGTATTTTACAATTGTTAAACGTGTAAATACCAGCCAAATGATAAACCGAAGAAACTTCATCCGCAATACGGCGGCTACCTTGGGTAGTACCGCCTTGTTGTCTGCATTGGATCACCCAGCCTATGCATTGTACGAACGTACCATTGGTGCGAACGATAAAATTAATATTGCTGCAATTGGTATCAATGGGATGGGTTGGGAAGATTGTAAAGCTGCCCTACGGGTTCCTGGGGTAAACCTAATAGCGTTATGTGATGTGGACAAGAATGTTCTTGACAAGCGGATGGGGGAGCTAAAAGGGTTAAATGTAGACGCATCAAAAGTAAAGACCTATAAGGATTACCGGGAAGTGCTCGATAGAAAAGACGTGGATGCTGTGATCATCGGTACACCGGATCATTGGCATGCCTTGATTATGATCCACGCTTGCCAGGCCGGGAAAGACGTTTATGTTGAGAAACCCGTTGGTAACTCCATTGCTGAATGCCGCCTTATGGTGGATGCACAGCAAAAGTACAACAAGGTTGTACAAGCAGGCCAGTGGCAACGCAGTCAACAGCACTTCAAAGATGCCGTAGATTTCGTGCAAACTGGGCAGCTCGGAAATATTAGAACAGTAAAGGTCTGGTGTTATCAGGGTTGGATGAAGCCCGGAGCGGTTGTTCCGGATTCAACACCGCCGGCAGGCATTGATTATGACCTTTGGTTGGGCCCCGCTGCAAAGCGGCCTTTTAATGCAAGCAGGTATCACTTCAATTTTCGATGGTTCTGGGATTATGCAGGAGGTTTGATGACCGACTGGGGCGTACACTTGTTGGATTATGGCTTGCTCGGTATGGGTTCTCCAGTGCCAAAGACCATATCTGCATTGGGTGGGCGGTTTGCCTACCCTGACCTTTATGAAGAGACTCCGGATACGCTGACTACATTATATGAATTCGATAAGTTTAATTTGGTTTGGGATTCTGCAATGGGCATAGACAATGGATCTTACAATAGAGATCATGGCATTGCATACATTGGCAACAACGGAACATTGATTTTGAATAGAGGGGGTTGGGAAGTTATTGAAGAAAAACAAAGCGGAAATAAGGTCAGTAAGCAGTTTGTGAAGTCGTCTGACAATGGTCTAAATAACCACATGCTGAATTTCTTTGCCTGTGTAAGATCAAGAAAAAAAGAGGAGCTCAATTGTTCCATACAGGCTGGTGCACACGTTGCAACCGTTGCGCAAATGGGAAACATCGCTTTTAGGAGCGGACAAAAGCTAACCTGGGACAATACCAGTCATCAGTTTACAGATAAACAGATCAATGATCAGTATCTGATGAAAGAATACCACAACGGCTACACCTTACTGAAATAGCAATTGCATTTGGCGGCAGCACTTATAATTCTTTGTTGCGAGTTTTTTCTTCGATCCATATAGACATGTATTTGCTGCTGTTTGCCGTATGGTGCAACAGGATTTGACCGAAGTAGTTATGGTGGCTGTGAGGGGTAATGTTACCTGCGATTTCCTGTATCGTTTCGATAAACAAAGCTGCGAATTTATCGCCAG
>JAQBOT010000134.1 GCA_028287885.1 Pedobacter sp. | reverse complement strand
GATGAGCAAATCCTGCCTATCGGCATTACAAACAGCATAGGAAAAGCCTTTCTGAATTGCAAAAGCTCCGTGCTCGCCTTTTTTATTGATAGCTAAAAATCCCACTTGAATGTTTTTCGCTGTATCTGGTTTCTTTTTGATGATGCGCAAAACCGCTTCCTTGCATGCATTTTCGGGTGAGTAACCTTGCCGCATCAACTCAACAACAAGGAAGGATCCTACATTTCGAACAACCTCCTCGCCCACTCCCGTTGACGTAGCACCCCCAACCTCGTTATCAACATACAAGCCGGCGCCAATGATCGGACTGTCACCAATCCTACCATGAAGTTTATATGCCATGCCGCTGGTGGTACATCCACCTGAAATATTCCCGAAAGCGTCAATCGCCAGGATGCCGATTGTGTCATGATTATATTGATTGCCCGGCAGTTTCAGTGGACTGCTCTTGTTGTACTGTTTATTTTCAATGTTGATTACGGGACTGTATTTAGCTGTTTTAAGCCATTCCTTCCAGGCTGCAATGCTTTCTTTTGTTAAGAGATCTTCTTTTTTGAAGCCATTTTCCAATGCGAATTGCAGTGCTCCATCCCCTGCAAGCATCACATGCGGTGTTTTTTCCATCACCATTCTTGCCACTGAGATCGGATGTTTGATGTTCTGAATTGCCAGCACTGCACCGCAGTTTCCAAATTCATCCATGATGCAGGCGTCCAAGGTAACAAATCCATCGCGGTCGGGTAAGCCGCCGTAGCCTACTGTCTGGTTGTGCACATCCGCTTCAGGAACCCAACCGGCATGTTCAATGGCATCCAAAGCGCGGCCACCCTTCACTAGTATCTGCCAGCCTGCTTGGTTGGCGGCAATTCCAAAGTCCCATGTCGAAATAATAATTGGCTTAATTGCTTGTGTTGAGCCATTGTGCTCGGGCATCATTGTAAAGCCAGACTTTCCTATAACGATTGTTCCTGCGGTCAGAGCCGTACTACGAATAAATTTTCTGCGGTTTAACATGTAGATTGGGTTTGCTGGTGTTGCGTTAATACATAGATTTTGGGCTAATATATAGGTTTAACTGGATTTTTCAGCTGGCTTAGGTAAGAAGATCGAGCGGCCCTGAAATCTATATTCTTTAGGCAATTACTTATAAGTATACCAATCGTGCTTTCTAAAAGATAGTTAATGTCGGCTAAATAATACTTGATCAGGTAGAATCTGGCTTTTGACTTGGCGATTTCGATTACTTAAATGGTGCTGAGATCCATAAATATGGATATAAAATAAAAATAAAGCCTTCAAATAATCCATCCAATAAATTTTTTCTTGTTGATCGTGAACTGATTACACGTTCCTATTAAGTAATAGCTACAATACAATTCGCTTATTTCATTTAATATCCTACATTTGCAGCACACCAAAACAGAGGATTCTGTAAAGGAATTGAAATCAGATAATATATTTTAAAATATATTTTTTTATTAAAGTAAAAGTTCTACTTTTGCAATCCCAAACAACGGAAGAAGTTAAATTCTAAGTTGTAAACACCAGTTCGGGGTGTAGCGTAGCCCGGTATCGCGCCACATTTGGGATGTGGAGGTCGTAGGTTCGAATCCTGCCACCCCGACAGAAAAAGCCTTTAAATCTTAGATTTAGAGGCTTTTTTCGTTTATACTCATTTACCATTCGGACCTCAAACATAGCGGCAACTTATATATGTTTGTAAAGTGCGTCCAAAATCACAAATATCATCTTAACTTGTATACTGAAATAACCATAGTCATGGAAAGATTTTAATTCAAAATCATGAAATGAATTCTTTGATTGAACAATAGCTGATAAGTATGAAAGCAAGCCTTCCAACGGAAACCCCTACTCAACAGTATGCCGAGGTAAACGGCATCAAAATGTATTATGAGATTCATGGCAACGGCTTCCCGCTTGTTCTTATACACGGAGGCGGCTCAACCATAAACACGAATTTTTGTAAGGTATTGCCAGCACTCGCAGCAAACCATATGGTAATCGCTGTAGAGTTGCAGGCGCATGGGCACACATCCGACAGAGAGGCTCCAGAAAGCTTTGAGCAGGATGCGGATGACGTAGCTGAATTATTGAGCCAATTGGAAGTTCAAAGCGCTGACGTCTTTGGTTTCAGCAACGGCGGAAATACGGCGATGCAGCTTGCAATCCGCCATTCAGAGCTCCCACGGAAACTGATCCTCGCGTCGTCATTCTACACAAGACAGGGTATGGATGCTGCATTCTGGACCGGAATGGACAAGGCATCCTTCGCCGACATGCCGCAGGTCTATAAGGATGAGTATCTAAAGATCAATAACGATCCAGCCGCCTTATTGAACATGTTTAAGAAAGATCGTCAGCGTATGCAGACATTCAAAGACTGGCCCGAAGGATATCTTCGCTCGATTACAGCGCCTACGCTAGTTGTTGTCGGTGATCAAGATGTTATAAGGCCGGAACATGCTGTCGAAATGTACCGGCTATTTCCTAAAGGCCAACTCGCCATAATTCCTGGCACCCATGGCAGCTACATGGGTGAAGCCATGTCTCAGAATCAAACCAGCCGAGTTCCCGACCTGTTTGTAGCCATGATCGATGAGTTTCTGTTAGCACCTTAATTCACATGGATTATTCCCTTTTCGGCACAATCCAAAGATAAATGGTGGAGCCATCAACCTCCTCCATCCTTTCTGGCTTCCAATCGCCCATTCCAAAAGCATGAGAAACGATCCGTGTCCCTGGTCTTAATGCCAGGAGCTTTGGCCGCAATTGCAAATTCACTGTAGGAAGCAAGTAAATTGTTACCACTGTTGCCTTAGTTAAGTCAACATCAAAAAGGTCGGCGACTACAAACGTCGCTTTATCGGCCACGCCGGCGCTTTTTGCATTTGCATTCGCCTCAGCAATCCGCTTAGGGTCTATGTCAAAGCCGGTACCTACAGCGCCAAACTGCTTCGCCGCTGCCACAATGATACGCCCGTCACCGCAGCCAAGATCGTACACAATGTCACCTTTCGTTACATTAGCAAGCTTTATCATGCTATTTACAATGTTGCTGCTGGATTGGACATACGGTACGTCAAGCAAAGGTTTTATCTGCCCCCAAACTGCACCGCTGCCGGTAAAATAAAGCAACACCAAACAATAAAGTTTTATACCTTTCATATTCTTTGATTTAAGTTTTACCAGTTTGACCCTCCAGACAATGCTTAACAATTCCGTTGCACATGAATTTACAATATTATTTCGGATGTCAGGATGACTATATTTGAATGCAAATTGTTAGAAGTTGAAAATCAAAAACCGCTTCAATGTGTTATAGACTCAACAAATGACCAATAAACGACCGGCTTATCTGTAATAATACCATCAGCTATACTAATGTTACTTCCACGCTGTTTTTAGATTTAAATATGAATACAAAAAGCCTGTTTAAGATCTTCGATGATTTTACTTCAAAACAACTATCAAAAATAAACGCAATACTAGATCCCAAGCAGACAGACCTATCACCTGCATTAAAAAAGGAAGGACAGCCAGGGCTTGACCTTGCAAATCGGAAAAAAAGAAACCCAGGGGGATTTGCTGTCGGCCTGGATATCGGCTCAAGCAAAATTACTGTTGTAGTCGGCAAACTAGCCGCCAATGATTTAATTGAGGTAATTGGAACTGGCGAAGCAAACTGCGATGGGCTTATTCGTGGGTCTATATCAAACATCAATAAGGTTAGTGCCGCCATTAAACTCGCATTATCTGTAGCATCGGCACAAGCTAACGTAAACATACAAGAGGTGTATGCCTCCTATTCAGGAGCAATTACCAACCATGTTGAACATGGGGTCTTGCTGCGTGATGATCTTGCAAGCGAAATAAATGAAAACGACATCTTCAATTTGCGGCAGGAGATGCATAACGCGGTACTTCCAGCAGGAGAAAAGCTCATATATCTACAAGCGAAACCCTACACAATCGATAGTGAGCCTGGAATTTTAGACCCTATTGGAATGGCGGGCAGAAGGATTGAAGCAGACTTCCAGCTTGTTACGGCAAACTCAGTCCCCATAGAATATCTTTATAAATGCTGTGCTCAGTCAAATGTAGTACTGAAAGATGTTGTTCCCGCGTCAGTCGCTACAGCTGAAGCCGTCCTTTGCCATGAAGAGATGGAAGAGGGTGTCGCAGTAATAGATATTGGTGCAGCGGTAACAAGCATTGCCATTTACAACAAAGGGAATCTGATTCGTACCGAAAACTTTCCACTTGGTGGCAATAACATTTCCATGGATATTCGCGATTTCACCGGATTGCAGTTGAGACAGGCAGAATTGCTAAAAAAACAGTTCGGTAATGTTAAGCCAGATGGTATTCCTTTAAACGAATTTATTGAGGTCAAGATCCTAAACGGCACAAAATTTAAGCAGGTCTTCAGAAAAGAATTGTGCGAAGTTATCAAATCAAGGGTCGAAGAATTAATTTCCATCGCATTCTCGATTGTGACTGATGCGCTAAAGCGTGACAAGCTGAAGTTCGGCATCGTCTTTACAGGTGGCGCTTCATCCTTGCCATATTTCAAGGAGCTTGCTCATGAGATTACCGGAGCTCAGTGCCACCTTGGAAATACTTCATTACACCTTGCAGAGCAACCTCTTAAAACAGAACTGAGCGGCGACATCCGGAACAGGCCTGATTATGCAACTGCCATCGGCCTTGTAAAAATCGGCTTATTAGACCATTAACCAACGTGTTCAAAAAAGATCAGAAACACACACCTCCATGCTGAGTCATCATGTAAGATATGTGAAGGCATATTTACATACACGACTCCACTATTCAAAATAATAGTACTATACCAAACAGGTAATTAGCTGTTTACAAAAAGTAATTATACCCTTTGCATTCTGAAAAATTTAAAATATATTTATGAAAACGGAAAAATACCATGGAATTCTAGTAAATTGTAGCTAATGGTAGTAAGTGTTTACACATCTCCTGACTATTCACAATTTAATCTGATCGATTATGAGAAAAAGAGTGATGTTAATCCAGGACAATGAAGAATGTACCGAAATCATGCGGTTAATTTTAGAAGAAGAAGGGATCGAAGTGTTTTCTTCTGGAGCTAATCAAGAATACAATAATTCTCATAATTGCGATCTTTTAATAATAGACGAGTTTTCAAAAGGCAAAACGGGTTGTGAACTGTGTAAACAACTAAAAACAGGCAGCAATCAATTTAACAAACCAATTGTACTTACCTCAACAGGCGTTGGCCTGGAAACTTTCTCGGCCGACTGTAACGCTGACATCTATCTATCCAAGCCATTTGACATTGACTATTTCGCCAGACTTGTGAAATCCCTGTTAGAACAACAATCTCCAGTTTACTATGGAGCTAAGTAGTTGATTCTTAAGTAATATACCGCCCAATCGTTTAAGTACCCTTAATAGTTGATGTAATTACGGCTTTTGTGTTTTTATAAAACCTGAAGAA
Organism: Pedobacter sp.; assembly: GCA_028287885.1. Lineage (GTDB taxonomy): Bacteria > Bacteroidota > Bacteroidia > Sphingobacteriales > Sphingobacteriaceae > Pedobacter. Next base: position 381 of record JAQBOT010000134.1, on the reverse strand, counting down.
TTTAGCTGGGTTGTTTCATATCATTAACTAAACAAAAAAGTATGTTAACAACACAGAGATACGCCCTGGTAACCGGTGCGACCAGCGGAATCGGTTACGAAATTGCAAAGCTATTTGCGGGCGCACAGTACAGCCTGGTTATCGTGGCGAGAAATGCTGAAGCACTCGAACGCATCGCTCTAGAGTTTAAATCTACTTACAACGTAGAAGTTATTCCAATTGCAAAGGATCTGTTCAAGAAAGAAAGCCCTTTTGAAATATATGAAGAAGTAAAGCGGAGGTCAATTAACATTAACGTTTTAGTAAACGACGCTGGGCAAGGTCAGTATGGAGAATTTGCCGAAACGGACATCAACAGGGAACTTGATATCATACAGTTGA
>JAQBOT010000115.1 GCA_028287885.1 Pedobacter sp. | reverse complement strand
CCGCAACGTCGTTTCGGATTACAAAATCATCGCTTCTTCCATTTGCCAGCTCAACGCCACGTACTCCGTAAAAGCCGCCATTAACGTCCCTTAACAACCCGTATGTTGCTGCAAATGCACCTTGTACATCTGCCTCAGTTTTCCAGAATGTTGCGGACGTGATCCGGTTAGGATTCTCCAGCTCCAGCGTGCTTTTTTTACAGCTGCCGAGTCCGGCAACAATGCAAAAAACCAATAGTATTTTTTTCATGATAGTTATTTTTTAATCAATTTAATGTTACAACGTTAACTGAAATCCAACTGAGAATGTTCTGGCTAAAGGATATGCAATGTGACCAAAATCAACTCCACGATCCAAAATACCGCCAGACCTTCCAAGATCCGGATTAAAACCAGTGTACTTCGTAATAGTAAATACGTTATCCGCACTGATATAGGTTCTTAGAGATGAAATTTTTATTTTCTTAGCAAACCCACTTGACAGCGTATAGCCCAACTGCAAAGTTTTCATTCTTAAATAAGAACCATTTTCTAAAAACCTAGATGAGGTTACGTTATTGTTGTTTGGATCACTTGTAATAAGTCTAGGAACACTCGTGTGATTCTCTGGAGTCCAGGCGTCTAACAACACCCTTGAATAGTTGATCTCTATGTTTGTACTTTGCAATGCCTGCTCCATACCATTGTAGATCTTATTACCCTGAGAACCTTGGAAGAACATGCTAAAATCGAAGTTTGACATGTTGGCGTTAAAGCCAAAGCCATACTCGAAATCTGGGAATGGACTGCCCATGTTAACCCTATCTTCATTGTTGATCTGTCCGTCGTTATTGGTATCCTGAAATTTAACATCACCTGCGCTAGCATTTGGCTGGATCAGCTTGCCATCTTTAGCATAGGCATTTACTTCGTCCTGAGAGTTAAATATACCTATATCCTTAAGCAGGAAAAAAGAGCCGATAGAACCGCCAGCTTCAGTCAAGGTAGCCGAAGCACCATGATGCGTTGGCTGACCACCAAATATTTGTTGTGAGCCTGTACCTAGTTCCAGTACTTTATTTTTAACTGCACTGATCGTACCAAAGACAGTATAGTTTAGCTTTCCAACAGTACTATTGTAGTTCAAGCCAAGTTCTACACCATTATTCCGCAAGGAACCCGCATTTACAACCGGGTTTGAAACAGATCCTGTAGATCCTGGAATTGGTACGTTCAACAGCAATTTAGTGGTATTCTTTATAAAGTAATCCGCTGTTAAGTTCAGTTTATTCTGAAAGAATCCGGCGTCAATACCAAAGTTAGAAGTCTTTGTTTGTTCCCATTGAATATCTGGAGAGGCGAATGCAGTTTGAATGGCACCAAACCATTTTTGCTGGCCACTACCTACAACATAGTTAATATTTGATGCAACTGCAGCACTATATTGGTAATCACCAATCTCCTGGTTACCCAACACGCCATAACTGCCTCTTAACTTCAAAGTAGAGAAGACTTTGCTTAAAGGTTCAAAGAACTGTTCGTTAGAGATATTCCATCCCAAAGCAACTGATGGAAAGTTACCGTACCTGTTTTGACTTGCAAACCTGGATGACCCATCACGTCTGAAACTGGCCGTTAACAAGTAACGGTTGTCATACGAATAGATAACACGTCCTAAAATAGACAGCAAATTGCTTTCTAAACGGTTACCTGAGTTGGATGAAATACCAGCACCTGCATCAATCTGATCTATTCCGTCAGGCAAATCCCCGCGGCTTGCACCCATGAAGCTGTATCTATTGCTTTGGTAGGTATAACCTGCCAAGGCCTGTATACTGTGTTTACCAACTTTCTTGTCGTAGTTTAACGTGTTCTCCAACAAAATCAGGACGTTTTGATCTTTACTGGTGCTGATGTCATTTGTAGCATGTGAAAACAACCCACCTACAACATAGCGCCTGTGATAATCGTAGTTCGAGTTAAAAGTATTGGTATAACCCAGATTCAACTTGTATTTCAATCCTGGCAAAATGGTTAACTCTCCAAATGCATTTGCAAGGATGTTGGTGTTTTCTCGGTTAATGTCCTCCAGGTGCAATTGTGCAACCGGGTTGGCGATGTTAACTACAGAACCTGAAACTCCACTGTATCCACCTTGAAGTGCTGGATCATAGATTCCAAAAGCAGGGATCATCATTACTGCAGATCCAACCGGGTTACCACCCTGTCCGCCCCAGCCACCTGGCATGGTTATAAATTTCTCTCTGGACAATAGAACAGTCTGACCGAACTTTAAAGCTCCTTTAGTCGTTTCTGTCTTCACCCTAAGGTTATAACGTTTGTAACCTGTTACGTCAACAATACCTTCCTGGTTGTTGTATCCACCAGATACACTGTATTTGGTGTTCTCACTTCCACCACTAACCAAGATGTTATATTGTTGTATGCCCGCATTTCTATAGATTGCATCCTGCCAGTCGGTGCCCGCGCCCAATGAAGATGGGTTTGCTGCTACTGATAAACCTGGCAATCCTGCATTCGCATGCGATAGATTACTTACTGTTGCCCATTCTTCTGCATTCAGTACATCAACACTACTTGCCTTCTTCTGCATACCAAGATTGGCGCTGAACTGTACAACCGGTGCACCGCTTTTACCTGATTTTGTAGTTACCAAAACAACACCATTTGCTGCTCTAGATCCGTAAATCGCCGCAGCAGATGCATCTTTTAACACATCAATAGACTCAATATCTGTCTGATTTAAGTTGTTGATGCCTGATACCTGAACTCCATCTACAATATATAGTGGAGTAGAGTTATTTAGTGAACCAACACCCCTGATCAGGATCCGAGTTCCAGCTCCTGGATCACCACCCGCAGATTCAATCGTAACTCCGGGCATTTTACCTTGTAAAGATCTGGTAACATCACTCACACCTTGAGATTTAATGTCGCCACCTTTAATTGAAGCTACAGAACCGGTTAAATCCGAACGGCGTACCGTACCATAACCAATCACAACAACCTCACTCAAAGCTGCCTGGCTTTCCTGAAGTTGCACATTGACAACCGATTTTCCACCTACCGGCACTTCTTGCGAAGCATAGCCAATAAAGCTGAATACCAAGGTACTATTTGCTGCTGCCGTTACAACGTATTTACCATCAGCATCAGTAACTGTGGTCACGGTTGTACCCTGCACCTTAATACCAACACCTGGCATAGGCTGACCTTTCTCGTCCCTTACGGTACCTGATACTCTTGTCTGAAGGTTTTTGACACTTACCTCTTCTGCTCTCTCACGCAACACTACCGTGTTATCGTTAATGGCGTAGGTCACTGGCTGGTTCGCAAAGCACATTTCCAAAACTTGCGCTATTGGCTGGTTTGTTACTTTAAGGTTGATACTTTTTACCTGATTTAACATTTCTGTTTTGTACAGAAAATGATATCCTGTTTGCTTTCTGAGTTCATCAAAGACTTGCCTTAGCGTTGCATTTTTGACGTTTAAGGTTACGTTCTGCCCATAACTGGCAGCGTTAACCTGAAAAATCGTCGCCACGACTAAAACCAATAGAAGTTTTGCAACCCGCAGGAGTTTACCGGAGCTGCCGGATGTTTTTCTGCGTGTCCACGCAATTTTATCTTTATTCATTATATAGCGGTTTATATTTGGTTACTATTAGACTTGCGATAAAATATCGCCTATTCAACATTATAAGTTTTTGTAGCTATGGCATCACAGTTATCCTCCTTCCCTGCAACTTGAAATGAACAGTACCTGTTAATTCAAGTGATTTTAATACGCCCGACACACTATTAAAGCGTGATACTGTTCCTCCGAAATCCCCCTCGTCAATTTTTCCTTTATAATCTACCTCAACATCATACCAGCGCGAAATCTTCCGCATGATGCCCTGTATATTCTCGTTATCAAAAATGAAATAGCCATTCTTCCAGGCAATGGCCTCTTGCACATCAACTGGATTAATATTGAAATTAGGGCTATTGGCAAATACACCTTGCTGGCCTGGCTTAAGTAAGGCAACCACATTTTCGCTGCGCAGTTTTACCGAACCTTCTAGCAAAGTTGTTTTTATCTCAGGCTCATCCGGATAGGCATTCACGTTGAAATGGGTGCCTAGCACTTCTATAGCCATTTTGTTCAGGTTGATCTTAAAGGGCATACGCTTGTTCTTTGCAACTTCAAAGTATGCTTCTCCGCTAAGTTCAACGGTCCTTTCCTTTCCAACAAAGGTTGCCGGGAACGTTAAAGCGGATGCCGCGTTTAGCCAAACCTTTGTACCATCTGAGAGCACAACCTGATACTGGCCGCCTCGTGGCGTAGTTATCGTATTATAAATAATTGCAGTGCTTGTTGAGCCAGCGGGTTGGTAAACCAGCTTTCCACTGGCGAGTTTACCAACTTTAACATTCCCTTGTTTACATAGGAGCCCTTCCTTTGAATTGTCCAGATCTATATGGGAGCCGTCAGAAAGCGTTAACACTGCCTTGTTGGAACCCGGAACGATGATGATGTTGGTTTTGTTGGTCTTTGCTACCCGGGTAGTGGATATTTTACCTATTGGATAAAAGAAAATGCCAGCCCCTATGACCAGCAATGCGGCAGCAGCCTGCCAAGTGAATCGCCATTGAGATTTACTCTGTACACCTATTTTTGCATGAAGGCTGCTCAATATTTGACTCTTGATTTCCTCTTTACTCCCCATTTCAGGTTGCCAGGGTTGCTGTAACAATTGGAAATCGCCTTCAAGCTCCTTAAGCGCTTCTATCTCTTCAGGACTGCAAAGTCCGGAGAAGTATTTCTCCTGTAATTTGAAATGTTCCTGTGGAGTCATGAAGGTTATACTTGGTTACTCTTATTAAGAGACAAATTTTCACTGCTACACACATAAATACACTTCGTTTTTTGTTAAAAATACGCGAAATGCCCTGCATCCTTAAATTGCTTGTATAAGCCTGAAAATTTCGCTACGTTAGTAAACCAAATTTAAACCATCAATGCTTTTAACCAAATGCACAGATTCAGAACTATGGGATTCGATTGCAAGCGACAACAGTAAGGCCTTTGATGTCCTGTTTGAACGATACTGGACTGTAGTTTATGGAACCGCGTTTTCCTATTTGAAAGATACTGATGCTTCTACACAAATTGTTCATGATATTTTTTTGGCTATCTGGGAAAAAAGGAAGGTTTATAAAATCAACTGCTTTAAGCAATACCTCTGCTCTGCTGCCAGGTACCATGTTTATAAACAATTGAAGGTTAAGAAATCTTCCAATCTGGTATATGTAGAAGATTATGAGAATTCTAGTCTGATGGATCATAGCCGAAATCAAGGCGACGAAAAAGTTCGCTACCTGGAGCTTGAACGCGACCTCCACAACTCTTTGCACCAACTACCTAAGCGCTGCAGAGAGATCTTTTCCTTAAGCAGAACTGACAATTTAACAAACGAAGAGATTTCACAGCGACTGGGAATCTCAAAACGAAGCGTAGAAAATCAGTTAACAACCGCCCTACAGTTCGTTCGCTCTTATTTAAAATACACGATCATTTTGTTGTTTTTCCTCCGTTAGTAACACCAGCAGCTATCTTCTAAGTGTTGTTACCAAGTAGGGCGAAAAGTACCTTAGGGAACAGACATGCACACGTTCTAGGACAGCATTGTGTCCGCTTTTATTTAATCAAGTGCCAAACAAGGTATATACAAGGTCCAATCAGGGCATTTTGCCCTGCTTTAGCCCTGTGTCGGCCCCGTTTGGGCCCTGTTTGATCCCTGTTTGATGCGACGATGTTCCGGAACGGATCCGGGCTAAGTTGCAATCAAATGATAAACGTTAAAGTCACAATTTATCCTGGCCAGGTATTTGGAGACTCAAAAGACAATACACTTTATATTTTACTTAAAAGCAAGAACATGGATACGATAAAGAAGTTTGATTTGATGCAAAAAATCGTGAATGAGTTGGTTGATCTGCAACATTCACAACAAGCGTTGATACAAAAACTAGGAAAAATAGAGGTTGACAATATGGATTTGTCTGACAGCCGACTGGAGAAAGACTTACCAGACATGCACCAACGGGTTTCAGACAACCTGGATACAATTGGCGGTATTCTTGAGTACTTCGCAGAAAAGACTCAGAACTTTGGCGATAAAAACCACGTTGAAGAGCTGAAAGAGCAGAAAACCATTGATGATCTTAAGCTATAAATAAGATTATAAAAAGCTGAGGCTCAAAAAGCCTCAGCTTTTAATTTTTCCATAGGATAGCCTTTATCTATCCAATCTGCCTTTATGCTGGTAGGTAGATTCAATATCTTCGTCTGCTTAAAGCCCATTTGCTGAAGCAAGGTATAAGCCGGGCGAACATTTGGACAGTGTTCAAATGGACAGCATCCACAATACACCACGATTGCTGTGGTTTTAGGTAAGTTCTTGACTTCCTTTTGCAAATTTTTCAGCCCTTCTTCCTTACTTGCAGCACCAATTTTCTTAGCTCCTTTGATGTCGCCCACAAAACCGATATTATAAACTAAGGGCTTTTTAGCTTTCGGGTTGTTTAGCGCTTTAAGCAAATCAGCAGTTTGCATCAACTGACTTGATTCATATACCTGTTTTTTCGTTGTAAGCACCTGTGCCGTGGCAGAGCCATAAGCAAAAATCATTAGCAATACGGCCGGAAGGGCGAGTTTTATAATGGTTTTCATAAGAAATAGTAAAATGACAAGTTAAACAAATCTTTGATGCCAAGTAGAATACTTCGCTGCCAGAGATTAGATTCCGCGTAAATTGTTTTAAATTTCAGCCGATGGACATATCTCTACTTCGCGTTCTGTTTTGCCTATTCGCCGGCATTCTTGTTATTGTTTTACTTACGGCAAAGTACCGGGTACACGCTTTTTTCGCATTGATCATTGCTTGTTTCTTAGTCGGCCTGGGTGTTGGAATGCCTTTAGATACTGTACTTACATCCGTTAAGGATGGATTCGGCAACATCCTGAAGTCGCTCGGCTTAATCATCGTTTTAGGCACGACCCTGGGGGGTATTTTGGAGTACACCGGTAGTACCCAGGTCATGGCGAACGCCATTTTGAGAATAGTTGGCAAGAAGCATTCAGATTTGGCAATGAGTCTTACGGGCTTGGTTGTAGGTCTGCCTATATTTTGCGATTCAGGTTATATTGTTTTAAGTGGGTTGAACAAATCACTAGCACGCAGCACAGGAATATCCATTGTCATTATGTCTGTCTCTCTGGCGACTGGATTGTATGCCGTACATTGTCTTATCCCGCCACATCCTGGTGCTTCTGCAGCTGCAGGCATCATCGGTGTTGATTTTGGAAAGCTCATACTTGTTGGTACTTTGGTCGCCATACCCGCGATGCTTGCAGGCTACCTTTGGGCGAATTACGCAGGAAGAAAGATCGGAAATCCAATTGTACCTGAAGAACAAGCATTTGAATCTAATTCTCTTCGGCCTTCAACAATAAAGGCATTTTTACCCGTTTTGGTACCTATTCTGCTTATTGCGCTAAAGTCGTTCTTAACTATAGAACCTGCAACAGCTAACAATTGGCTTACATTTTTTACTTTGTTCGGTGACCCTTCCATTGCACTTACCATTGGCATACTGTTGGCGTTTAACACCGCAAGATCATGGACCAAAGCATCTATGTCTAAAGTGTTGCAGGAAGGTGTAGAAAAAGCCGGTGGAATTCTGGTCATTATCGGCGCCGGTGGCGCATTTGGTGCCGTACTGGCGGCAACAAAAATCGGAGGACTTCTAAGCGAGGCACTACCGCTTGCAAGCATGGGCCTCTTTTTTCCCTTCCTTATTACCTCAATCATTAAGACAGCACAAGGTTCATCAACCGTAGCGATCATAACAGCCGCATCCATTGTTTTACCTTTACTAGCCGCGCTTGGATTAGATACTCCAACGGGGCATCTGCTGTGTGTTTTGGCCATGGGCGCAGGCTCTATGATGATTTCGCATGCGAATGATGCGTATTTTTGGGTTATTGCTAAGTTCTCGGGTCTTGAAATGAAAACGATGCTAAGCGTTTATTCGGTAGCAACAGTATTCATGGGATTAACGTCTTTCGCTATTGTTTACATCCTTTCTTTTATACTCTGATGCATATACTTATTGCTCCAAATGCCTTTAAAAACAGCCTAAGCGCAAATGCTGCAGCAGAAGCCATACGGTTTGGAATTGAAAAAAGTTCACTGTCTTGCACAACAGAGTGCTTCCCCATTGCAGACGGAGGAGATGGTACCGCCGAACTCATCATCACTAAACTTAGCGGCCAAATTGTTCCGGTCATGGTTCAGGATCCTCTTGGGCGGACAATAAGTACCTCTTTCGGCTTAATAGATAATGGACTCACAGCCGTTATCGAGATGGCCGACGCATCTGGCTTACGGTTGTTAAAACAGGATGAACTGAACCCCATGCGTGCAAGTTCCTACGGCACTGGTCAGATGATGAAAAAGGCGCTTGATTTAGGCGTAACGAAGATCGTTGTTGCTATGGGAGGCACAGCAACTGTTGATGGCGGCACCGGGTTATTGGCAGCACTCGGGGCCAGATTTTTAGATCGGGAAGGTGCTGAACTAGCTAACTTACCAGAGGACTTAAAGGAACTGAAACAATGCGATACCACCCATTTGGATTCCAGAATAGCAGATTGCGAGATCGTGGTGCTTTGCGATGTGGACAACAAACTATTGAACGAAGGGGGCGCAGCAGCAGTATTTGGCCCGCAGAAAGGCGCTACACCCGAACAGGTGTTACTTTTGAATCAAGGCTTAACTCAGTTCAGCGAAGTCACATTTCGACACTTTGGTATAGATTTGGCGACGATAAAATATGGCGGCGCTGCAGGGGGTGCTGCAGCTGGTATCTATGCATTCCTGAATGCCAAACTGTTGAACGGTATAGACTACTTTCTGGATATAACGAATTTTGACAAGGTGCTTGAAAACGCTGATCTTGTGATCACTGGGGAAGGCAGTGTTGATGAGCAAACGTTGCAGGGGAAAGGTCCATTTGGAGTCGCCATAAGGGCTAAAGCCAAAAACGTCCCCCTGATCGGTATGGCAGGCAAGATACCGCTTGACGTTAATGAGAAATTAAGCAGCTATTTTAAAGTACTAATTGCAATTGGCAATGAACCTACAGATATTTCCACTGCATTGAATCGCACAGAGGAGAATCTAACACGGACGGCCATGCAAATAGCTGAACTATTAAGATTTAACACTGCACTATAACCTGCCATCGCTTCCACGGCTGTTAACTGTGGATTGTTAGAGTAAAATATCGTTTAAATACATGAGTAAAGATCTAGTTAATAAACATCTGCACACCTCCTTTCCTCAGTTTGAGCCCGGGCTGATAAACGTTCTTAGCGAACATGCCGTACTAAAAGAGTTTGATGAAGGTGATTTGCTAATGAACACCGGCCAAAACATGCGTTTTACGATGCTTGTAGTTGAAGGCTTAGTTAAACTGTATCGCGAAGGCGAGAATGGGAGTGAATTCTTCATGTACTACATTCATCCGGGTAGTGCCTGTGCACTCTCCATGATTTGCTCAACCAAACAGGAAACGAGTGAAATCAAGGCAAGTGCTGTCGACAAAACAACTGTATTGGCGATCCCGACGAGCTTAATGGATGAGTTAATGAAAACCTACAGAACCTGGTATTACTTTGTGTTGGAAACGTATCGGGCAAGGTTTGAGGAACTGCTGGTGGTTATTGATCATATTTCTTTTAAATCTATGGATGAGCGGCTCGAGTTCTACCTGGACAAACAGCATAGAGATCTTAATACAAGGAGGCTTATGATAACACATGGTGAAATTGCCAATGATTTAAATTCCTCAAGAGAGGTGATTTCCCGACTGCTTAAAAAGATGGAACAGCAAAAAAAGGTTATTCTTCATCGGAGTTATATAGAATACCTTAAATAGCATCATGTGTGACTTATGTCACCATCATAGCAGGAACAACAAGGGATATTTGTATCACAATTTACAAATATGGAAATTATAGCTTATCTCGCATCAGCACTAATCGGCGTTTCTCTCGGGTTGATTGGTGGAGGTGGATCAATTCTAACTGTTCCGGTGATGGTCTATCTTTTTGGTGTTAACCCTTTATTAGCTACCTCATACTCCTTGTTTATTGTTGGAACTACAAGTATGGTTGGTGCTTTTCAAAATCTCAGAAACAAATTAGTTAATTTAAAAATAGCTTTGTTATTTGGACTATCATCTGTCACGACGGTATTTATTATTCGTAAGTTTTTTGTTTCCTTAATACCTTCGCAACTGTTTACAATATCAAATTTTCAGGTCACATCAAATATAATGACAATGCTACTGTTTGCATTGCTCATGCTGGCAGCTTCCTTTTCTATGATCAAAGATAAATTGCGGTTGAAATCAGTTGTTTCCACTGCCCCAGGAAGTGGTTGGAAACTACTTATTTATGGTGTAAGCATTGGATTTGTTACGGGTTTGTTGGGCGCCGGAGGCGGCTTTTTGCTTATTCCCACTTTGGTTATAATTCTGGGTTTGCCTATGAAAGAGGCAATCGGAACTTCCCTAATGATAATAGCCTTTAATTCTTTAGTTGGTTTTACCGGTGACTTGGATCATTTTAATATTAACTGGCCGTTCTTACTTAAGGTGACTGCAATTGCCTTGGCAGGTATTTTTGTAGGAATATTCATAAGTTCCAAAATTGATGGGGGAAAACTTAAGAAAGGATTTGGCTGGTTTGTTTTAATAATGGGTGGCTATATACTGGGTAAAGAACTCATTCTAAAAGGTTAAAAATAAAAATTAATATATGCTAGAACTACTCAAACAACCCTGGCCATGGTATACATCCGGAGCTGCCATTGCCTTCATTTTGGTTTTACTCCTTTACTTTGGCAAGTCATTTGGCGTTTCATCAAACCTGAGAACGATTTGTACTATAGCCGGTGCCGGTAAGAAAGTGAAATTCTTTGACTTTGACTGGAAAACACAAAAATGGAACTTGCTTTTTATATTCGGTGCGGTTTTGGGGGGTGTGATTTCATCCACCCTTTTAAAAAGCGATCAGCCATTACAGCTATCAGCTGCAACAATTGCCGATCTTAAGGGCATTGGTATTGCCTTTGACGGCAATTTAAATCCATCCCAACTATATAGCTTTGATGCTATTCTATCAATTAAGGGTCTCTTGATTCTTTTAATCGGAGGTGTACTTGTCGGATTTGGTGCACGTTATGCAGGCGGATGTACCTCGGGTCATGCGATTTCTGGCCTTACTAACATGCAGGTGCCATCTCTTATTGCGGTAATCGGATTTTTTATTGGTGGGCTTGCCACAACGTATCTGATTTTGCCACAGTTATTTTAACCTTAAACATCAAACATGAAATCTATAAAATTTGTATTGGCCGGAATTCTTTTCGGTATAATAATGAGTAAATCAGAAGCAATATCGTGGTACCGCATACAGGAAATGTTCCGTTTTCAATCTTTTCATATGTACGGGCTTATGGGAACAGCAGTGGTAGCGGGTTCCATTGCTGTTTTTATTATCAAGAAATTTAACATCAATGATTATACGGGTAAGCTCATCGTGTTTCAAGATAAGGAAAAAAGCTTTTTAAGATATATTATTGGGGGGACAATCTTTGGATTGGGATGGGCATTAACCGGGGCTTGCCCCGGTCCAATGTTCGTGAATGTCGGCTATGGCTATTTCGGAATGTTGATCGTGATATTCGGCGCATTGGTTGGCACATACCTGTATGGGGTCGTTAAAGACAAGCTTCCCCACTAAACATCTGGCAAGTGTGACTTTAATCACCGTTTACACAATACGCTTTTCTGAAATTTGTATTACCAAATCAAAAAGAACATGATAATTGAACAATTCGAAGATAAAAACCTTTCACATTTTAGTTACGCCATTTTAAGTGAATGTAATCGCGAGATTGTACTGGTAGATCCTGCCCGCGACCCTAAACCCTATTATGATTTTGCTCGAGCGCATGATGCGGAAATCACGGGGATCATAGAAACACACCCACATGCTGATTTTGTTAGTAGCCATCTCCAAATTCAGAAGCAGAGAGCTGCTAAAATTTACGCCAGTAAGCTGATGAAGCCCGCATTTGCTTTTACCTCCTTTGACGATGGTGCCGTGCTCGCACTTGGTAGGATAAGACTTAAAGCGATGAACACCCCTGGGCATTCCCCAGATAGCATATCCGTTGTTTTAGAACATGAAGGTAAGGACAAAGCCGTATTCACCGGAGATACGTTATTTATTGGGGATTGTGGGAGACCTGACTTACGGGAACAAGGTGAGGACTTAGACTTAAAACGCGAAGAGTTAGCTAAAAAGATGTACAATTCGCTGAGAAGCAAACTAATGTTACTTGAAGATGATGTACTTGTGTATCCAGCGCACGGCGCGGGCACGTTATGCGGCAAGGCCTTAAGTAAGGCAAACATCAGTACAATTGGTGCCGAAAAATCAACGAACTGGTCTTTACAAGATATGTCTGAGGCTGAATTTACCAAGGAGATTCTAACCGACCAGCCATTCATTCCGCAGTACTTCCCTTACGATGTTGATCTAAACAAAAAGGGTGCTCCTGATTTGGACGAAAGCTTAGCAAACCTGAGTTTAGGATTAAAGATTGATAATTTAGAACAGGTTGAAAATCTTGATCCAAATATCATCATCGTTGATACTAGAAGTTCCGAAGCTTATAAAAAACAGCACCTAAAAAATTCCATTAACATTATGGATGGTGATAAGTTCGAAACCTGGCTAGGTTCATTGATTTCGCCTGGTGATCCGTTTTTCCTTGCCGCGGTGGATGATGAAGCTTTAACTGGTTTGATGGAAAGGGTGGCAAAGATTGGTTATGAACCCTTTATAAAGGCCGCTTTCGTATTAGGGTTTGGAACGGAGGCTTCTGCTGAACTAAACTTTAAAGCGTTCAAAAAAGATCCATCTGCATATACGATCGTGGATATCCGCAACCAGAGTGAAGCCGAGAGCCAACCTGCCTTTAAGCATTCAATTAATATCCCGCTGCCGGAACTAGAGCAGCGCCTTAAAGAAGTTCCAACTGACAAGCCAATTGTTGTTCATTGCGCAGGTGGCTATCGAAGTGCAGCTGGAAGCAGTTTATTGGAAAATAGTCTTGATGTCAATGTGTTTGACTTAGGCAATCACATTGAAGAATTTATTCATAACTCTTAAATATTGAGATCTGCACCGGTACCATTAAATACTTTTGGAACAGCGATCCGTTGTGCGGAATATATTCCAGAATGCCCACTAAACAAATAAGCAGTAAAGCAAGCAACAGCAAAGAACAACGTGTATTCACTACCAAAAAGTTCCACACCCATAATGGTACATGCAAGCGGTGTGTTCGTTGCTCCCGCAAATACTGCAATAAAACCAAGGGCTGCAAACAGGCTAACAGGTGCATCTAAAAGAGTCGAAAGCGTATTACCTAAGGTTGCACCGATATAGAACAGTGGCGTTACTTCACCGCCTTTAAAGCCAGTTCCAAGTGTAAGGGTGGTAAACACAGTTTTCCATAACCAGCTCCAGGTATCGGCTCCTCCAGCGTGAAAGGCAGAAGGGATGGTTACTGCACCAGCTACTTCAGCTTCAATACCCAGCCCCAGGTAATCGGGTTTACCAATGGCGCAAGTCAGTCCAATAATAATTAAACCACCGACAACAGGAATTAACCATTGTATTTTGCATAGGTTGGTAAAGAAGGCTTTGATTCCATGAACCATTTGCGCAAACAGGTAGCTGGCCAAGCCAAACAACACCGATGCGAAAATTACTTTGGCAAGCAACAAAATACTGAAAGGAAGGTAATCAGAAAGAAAGTAGGTGCCTTTTGCAATCAGATCTATATGATAAGCAGTATGGTGGAGGCCCCAAGCAGAGACGGTAAGGTCACCAAAGACGCTTGCAATTAGTGTTGGGAGTAAGGCTTTGTACTCTATCTTTCCAATCGCCAGTACTTCCATGGCGAATACAGCTCCTGTGAGCGGAGTGCCAAAGACAGCACCAAATCCAGCTGCTATTCCCGCAGTAAGAAGCATCTTGGTATCTACCTCATCAAGCTTAAACCAACTGCTAAATATTCCAGCAATACTTCCCCCGATTTGTACCGCGGTTCCCTCTCTTCCAGCAGAACCGCCAAATAGGTGTGTTACTACTGTGGTAACTAAAATTACCGGTGCCATCTGCCTGGGCACGCCCCCACCCGTTTCATGGATCTCATCCATGATCAGGTTGTTTCCTCTCTCCGAGGACTGACCGACAGACCGATAAATCAAATGGATGGCAATCCCAGCAAAAGGCAATAGGAAAAGCAACCAGGGATATTGAAAACGTAAGTGGGTCACCCCCTCTAGTAATGTGAGAAATAAAGCAACGATACTTCCGATTGCAACTGCAACGGGGAAAATAATAATTGTCCAGCGGAATGCATATTTTAGCGTAGAAAGGTGTTCCAAAGCGAGCTTATTCAGTTTCATTGACACGTTTATCTTAAAATTTAGAAGGTAATTCGATTTTTCTACTACAAGAGGTATTGATAATTAGACAAAGTATCGCGACGGCAAATAGGGTACTTACAGGCAAGCAGAGTCGAGAATATTTGATTAATTTTTTCACCTACAATAACTTAGCCCGGCAGGTTTAATTACCCACTGTTGTTTATATCGTAGGCGCCATCAGCTCTTGAAAAAGCGGTTGAATCGGAAGGACACCATTTCCGTGGTCCTAAGGTACTATTAAATCGATAAATTGAAAATTTTCTTAAAC
>JAQBOT010000110.1 GCA_028287885.1 Pedobacter sp. | reverse complement strand
TTAACAACAGTTTCAGCTTCAAAGGAATTAACCTTGGCGTTCTTGTGGATGCCCGTATTGGCGGATCGATCTACTCGAATACCAATCGTACTGGTACGTATACTGGTGTGTTGGCCTCAACCTTACCGGGAAGAGGTGCCGCGAACGGTGGCATAAGCTACTATTATCCGGGAAACAATGCCTCTGGAGCTGCGGTTCAAGTAACTGCAGGTGCAGCTGGTCCAGCAGGAGAAACGGTTTATGATGATGGTATGGTTTTTAAAGGTGTAAAAGCTGATGGCTCTGCAAATACCACGATTTTACCAGCGCAATCCTACTATAAAGGATTTACCAATGTGGATGAAGCATTTACCTACAGCGCTTCTTACGTTAAGCTACGAGAAGTAAAGCTTGGTTATTCATTGCCTTCCAAGTGGGTTAAAGGTGTAGGCCTGCAATCTGCGACGGTATCCTTAGTTGGGCGTAACCTGTTTATCATTCATAAAAATGTTCCAAATATAGATCCGGAAACCGCTTTCAATACAGGAAACGCACAAGGCCTGGAAGACCTCACGTTGCCAACGGTACGTAACCTTGGATTTAACATTAACCTTAATTTCTAATCACCATGAAAATCAAATATACAAGCATACTGTTATCAGGGGCCTTACTATTGTCATTAGGTTCATGCAAAAAGTCTCTTGAAGAAATAAATCAGAATCCGAATGCCTCACAGAATGCACAGCCGGATTATCTATTAACTGGCGCAACAAAGGCGACTGCAGATACCTATTGGGGTACTTCAAATAACATGGATGCAAGCTTGCTTTTTGTTCAGCATTGGGCAAAAATCCAGTATACGGATCCGGATAGGTACATCTACACCAACACAGGATTCCAGGAACTTTGGTCGGTAGCCTACACGAAGAGCATTGTGAACTACAACCAGCTTATTAAGATTGCTGATGCACAGGCCAACCCGAACTACAAAGGGGTGGCATTGGTTTTACGCTCCTGGGTGTTTACGTTGTTAACAGACGCGTATGGTGATATTCCTTACAAACAAGCAGCGAGTATCGATCAATTCCTTACACCGGAGTACGACAAACAGAGAGATGTTTATTTTGCCTTGTTGGATGACCTTAAGGCTGCGCAGGCAGCTTTAACCCCGTCTGGGCCGGCTATTGCAGGTGACGTCATTTACAACAACAATATTGCACTCTGGAAGAAATTTGCAAACTCCCTACGCTTGCGTATTGCTTTGAGAATTGCAGACAGGGAACCAGAGAAGTCTAAGGAGGTTCTGGCTGACATCCAGGCGGAGGGCAGTGGTTATATAAGTGCAAACAGCGAAACGGCACAGCTTGTTTACCTTGCTTCTCCAAACCAGAACCCAATTAGCAATTTGTTCGATACTCGTGATGATTATCGCATTAGCAAGACGATTGTAGACCGCCTATACACTTTGAACGATCCGCGCTTACCGGTGTATGCCAGCAAACCGCAGGATACTACAGTTCATACGTATGTAGGGATTCCAAATGGCTTGTTGGTTGGAGATGCAAGCAATTTAGGTTTTGCCAAAACATCAAAACCAGGCACTTACTTTCGTGCACCAAGCGCGCCAGCCGTGATCATGAGCTACGCCGAAGTTTTGTTTGATCGTGCTGAAGCAGCAGCCCGTGGTTTTACGAGCGAAGATGCAGCAGATCTTTACAAGCAAGCTGTAACAGCTTCTTTAAAACAATACAGCGTGGCGGATGCTGCGGTTGCCACTTACCTGACATCTGCTCCTGTGCAATATGATGCTACGAATTTCAGGAAGTCCATTGGAGACCAGAAATGGATTGCGTTATTTGGGCAAGGTCTTGAAGCTTTTGCAGAATGGAGGAGATTGGATTACCCGCAATTACAACCCGCAGTTGCAGGCGTGCTGGCCGGAAAGATGCCATTAAGGTTTATCTATCCTGGTACTGAACAATCTCTGAACGGAGCGAGTTATCAAGGAGCCGTTGCCAGCCAGGGTCCGGATGTACTAACAACGAAGCTTTGGTTTGATGTGAATTAATCTGGTAAGCCATGTAGTAGGTTACAGTGGCTTCTTAGTTTCATATATTAAAAAGCCCTTCAGCAATGCTGGAGGGCTTTTGGTTTTCGAGCTTTTTAAGCAGTCAAAATGACTAGACATAGCTATATATAGGAACTGCAGGCATTTCTACCTTTAGCGGAACTAAAGTCGGAAAACCATGAAGAAGATATATCTATTAACTTCAATATTTGCCGCTGTGATCACCATCGGCTGCTCAAAGGAAGAAGTGGCGGTTAGTGATTCAACTCAGACCTCAGCCGTTGCCAAAACCGTAAATCATTATTCCGTAAATCCCCCCTATGACGTAGGTAAACCTGGTGAAGAGCCTCAAGTTCCATTGAACCCGCCGACCGGAGGTGACTCTCTTATCACAGATCCAAAATACCCGTACACGGTTATTGAAATCCCGACAAAAGCTTATAAAGATGAAACGTGTTTGCTTGATATTTCTAAACTAGAGGTTCACAGGACTTACCACGCAATACAAAATGATAAGCTTACAATCACATTTACTGGTGATAGCGTCTTGAAATTAAATTCCGGTCCAACTGGCTGGAATTCCCGATGGGGATCTGCTCCTTATGTTGAATGTGAAAACCCTGATGTCTTGTTCTTTAGGCCAACATATTCTATCGTGACCGTAATTTATCTTTCGAAACCCTGCATCGAGTTTGGATTTGAGTTGGCGCCAAATCACCAGGACTATGATCACAGTTTTGGCGCAGTCTTTGGAAATGACTTTCTTGATTATTCTGAAGGGTTTACGAGTTCAATTATAAGAAGTCCCTCGGGCGCCCGTTTGTTTGCGTTAAAAGCCACTCATCCTTTTACTCAAGTTACCGTACTGTTAGGCGATAGTCCCACTGGTGATACCCCTGTAAATGGCGTTGCCTTTGCAAATATCCGCTACAAGCTAGCAGAATAGTTTTCAATGCGACTTTTCTAAATTAAGAACAAACGCGATTATGGTTATTAGTTGATTTCTTGTCGGCAAAAATGTAATTTCAGGATAAAATTCCTTTATTGAATCAGCTACCGCCGAATGAAGTTTTCTCTATAAGCGTTTGTCAGATTGACGAGGGGAATGTTCCTTTCTATGCAAAAGGCATGGGGCTGAAATTCGAACACGCTCTTCCTTTCGAAATTGCCAGACGATTGCAGCTCAGCTATTATCCTGAAGAAAATGATCAAACAGAGGTGTGTTTCATTAATAGCCCAGAAGTTCGTTCAGAATTCAAGGTTTCATTTACCCTTCTGGATTTATCTGACTACCTGAACGGGATATTGAGCTCTCCCCGTTATCAGGAACAAACAAAGAATCCAATGGCTGCAGAAATGGTTATTGTACCTTACCCACCAGATATAGAGGAATTTTGGGCTCTGGTAGAGGCTGGTAGGCTGCTTAGAAGCAGGTAGGCTGTTTAGATATAAGTTGACACGCTAAGAGCTGCTCCAGTCGGTTACAAAGATGATTAATGTACAGTTAAGTACTTCCAGGCTCTCCCTCTTGACTTGCAACTTGTTATATTTACTTTATGACCAAAACATTTAGATTTTATAAAACGAGCAGCAATGACTGGTATATAGATTTGCCCGGATGGACTGGGTCTATCGAAGAATTGGCGATGGTACAAGGTGCTGATTCGATGTTGGACACGGTAAGCGGCAATACGGATGAATGTTACCTGAAGATTTCTGACGAGCCATTTGAAAATGCGGCAATCCTGGAACTGATTGTTCCAAGAACAGAAACATATGGAGGAGGAGGCGACTACATTCTAGAAAAATATGAGTCGGAGACGATAAACCATAAGATGTGGTTGTGTGAGGTTACACGCCATGTGTTTAATGCTTTGCCAGCTAAGATATACTTTAAAAAAACAACGGGTGTTTAATACTATGATGCATCAGGAACACCACGTTAATAGTTCAGAAACGATCCGCGATATCGTTATTGGAATGGCAGATGGCTTAACCGTCCCATTTGCGCTTGCTGCGGGTTTAAGTGGCGCAATAGATGCCTCTGGAGTTATTGTAACTGCAGGCATGGCCGAGATTGTAGCGGGTTCTATTGCAATGGGCCTCGGCGGCTTCCTTGCCGGGAAAACAGATGCCGACCATTATAGTTCAGAGCTGAAGCGCGAATACGAAGAAGTTGAGCGCGTGCCGGAACAGGAGAAAGAAGAAGTTAAGTTAATATTTGCAGAAATTGGACTCTCCCCGATATTGCAACAACAGATTGTTGATGAGATGGAGAAGGACACCGACCGATGGGTGGATTTCATGATGAAGTATGAACTCGGACTTGAAAAACCTAATCCCAACAGGGCCAAGAAAAGCGCCCTAACGATCGGGATTTCCTATATTGTAGGTGGAATTATCCCCTTATCACCATATGTTTTTATTAAAGACGCAACGGAAGCACTATCTATTTCCTGTGTTATTACTTTAATTGCCCTGTTTGTTTTTGGCTACTTCAAAAGTAAGTTAACGGGGCAGCCGCCAGTTAGCGGTGCAATAAAGGTTGTTGTAATTGGCGCCCTGGCAGCAGCAGCTGCATTCCTAATTGCGCGTGCAATTGGAAGCAGTTAGCTTACAGAAGGGTTTTCAAAATCTTTGTATTGGCGCTGATTACCTTGGCATCCCTTATACCGGCAAACAAGTCGCCTTTTTGTTCAATACGCACCTTAATGTTGAAAATGGTAAATTGATCAGGTGTCAATTCCTCTGTGATTTCTTACTCTCCCATTAGTCACATGAGAAATGATCCGGTATCCGTCCCATTTTAATTCAAATAGGTAGTTTGAATCTGTCGGTGGTTCTTTTACCAAACTGCAAAGCATAGGCTCGATGTGGTCTGATGATGCCACCTATCAAAATTCTTTTATTACAAAAAAGGCTCCTACTGATGTAAGAGCCTCAAATGATATTTCCTTGCAGTTTGCTTATTTATAAACCCTTGCCTGCTAGTTTTAAATCTCTGTAATATTTAAACATTGGGTATGATACTGCTCCCTGGTAGGTCAGCGATTTATCTGCGGCAATCTTTACGATATAAGCGCCTGTCCAGTTAAAAGCGGATACTTGCGGAAAGGTGGGCGGTATAGGCGGGCTATTATTGAATTCGTTTAGCGGATGGTGGGCAGACACCAGAATCATTTCCCCATCTACGGCTTTTTCTTTGATTAAGGCCTGCAATCCTGGAAAAAGATGTGATTTATTCGCATTGTGAGAAGGGTGGTTCAAGCGCCCGTCTTGGACGATTGTCTTCCCCAGGTTCATAAGTGTCGCAGTTTCAATAGCTCTATAAAATTCACTGGTATATACCTTTGCTATTGGGTATTGAAGGTCTTTAAATATAACGCCGAGGTCTCTAGATCTAGATTTTCCGACTTCATTCAATTGTCTGGCGTAAGCAGGGTCGTTAGACTTCCACCAGTTTGCAGGTTGCGGGTCATTTGGGTGCGTTAAGCTAAAGTCCTCACCTTGGTCCGCGTCGCCGTGACGTAAAATAATGGCGTAAGTTTCCGTGGTAGACGGTAACTTCTTAAGGGTTTCCCATCCTTGTACGTACTGACCGTATGGATCACTTGAATTGACAAAGTGAAAGGTTTCAAATGGTTTTACGTGATTATCGTCGGTTGCACCAACTGCCATAAGCTTGCTTTTCTTGCCTGTTGCAACGGAGGTAACATCAATACTGACAACCTCTCCGGACGTAAGTCGCGAGATCAATCCAGTTGAACTAATCGTAATACTCGTGTCAGTAGAAGAAAAGCTGGCGGGTTCATTGGTTAGAACCTGATAATTGTTGTGATTTACAAACAGCAATTCACTTAATAGTTCGGGACTGGTGATCTTTACAGTTGGCGGTTCAACAACTACGACGTTGGTAGGCCCGTCAGCTTTCTTGCTGCATCCAGCAAGTGCGAAAATGAGGACTGAAAACGTTAAAAAAAGGCTTTTTTTCATAAATAGTTTAGTGTGGTTCAGGTTGGTTATGTTAAGTCAATTTAAAAATGCCGAAAATAATTATATGTTTTCGGCATCTAGCTCTGTAACAACATTAAACAGTAGTTTTTGTTTTAGTTCGCGTAGTCGAGTGCGACTAATACTGGCTCCTCATTATGGAACACAACGCGGTTAAGGTAAGGTCTCAACTCAAAACATTGAAGTGCTGCATCCAGATGAAACAGGATAGTTTCATTTTCTACATTATATTTAGGCATGTTAAAGATCGATTTGAATTTAATATGTCGGTCTTCATAGTCAAGGTACAGAGAACTGAGAACCCTGCAGCCGTTTAGCCGGTTGATTAACTCAGATACTTGATTAAGTTGATTGTCGGGGATAGATGACATCGTTATCACCCCATGAAATTGAACATAGCTTTGGGTAAAGCTAAAAACAGGCTGAATATAAAACCTGCCGGGGTAATCGGGAAATCGAACCATGAAGCTTTGCGATAAGGCATGGAAGTAAAAGTCGTAGCAGTAATCATTTAACAAGCTTTCAAAGTGATACTCAAACCTTTTGTAGAAGTGTTCTTCGGTTTCGTCCTGAAACTCGCTTAAATCATTCCAGGTCTCAATTGCTGAACTATCTATGGTGTTGCTTCTGGCATTTTCTGCTTTCGGTTTTCTTTTAGAAAAGAAATAGTACATAATTATGCCAACAATTATAGATACAGCGTATATCGTTAAATCCATACACAAAAAAGAATAAAGTATACTTCAGCAATCTAGCTAACTGCCATATTATATATACAATTCATCTGGTTTATTGTTGCTAAAAAGTTATGTTCAATTCTTTAATTGCTGATGGAGCCCAAATAGATTGACGTTCTTGTGCGGGCTTAACTATTTTTTTATTAATTTGGATACCATGGGCCAGCTTAATGAAATAAACATCTACTTTAACAAAGGCAGAATTGTTGTTGTGCTATTTGTTGCGTTGATCTTCATCGCACTTGGCATTTGGTTCATTACTGATGCATTAGGAGCCAACGTTCAATTGGGAAATCCAATTATTAAATTCGTTACGGGTTGTGCAAGCATCTTGTTTTTTGGTTGGCTTGGATTTCTGTTTGCTAAGAAGGCCTTCAACTCTACGCCTGCGCTTATTATAACGAGTGAAGGTATAACTGACAATTCCAGTGGCACCTGCGCTGGTTTCATACCCTGGACTGATATCACTGCGATCAAAGAAACGAAAGTGAAGAACCGTTTGTTTATCAACATCGTTGTCAAAGACTCCGCCCCATATATTGACCGCCAGGAAAGTAGTTTTAAGAGGCGTATCATGCGAACTAACTATAATACTTACGGAACTGCAATCGGAATAACCACAAGTGGCTTGCAGTGTACTCACAATCAATTGAAGCAATTGCTTGATACAAAGTTTTCAGAGTTCATGAAAAATAACCCCAAAGCCAATTTAGCCTAGCGTAGACTTATTGGAGTTTGACTTTTTCAAGCCTGCCGTAATGCATGATCAGATTATTTCAAACTTTCTGGAATGACCGTTGTTGGGATAAATAAAACCGTAAAAAATGGAACGTGAAATCACAACGAACATCATGAATAGCTTAAAGACAATCGATCTAAATTCAAGTGAAAACATGAATATTGATCAGGGAGAACGTGGCGTGTCAATTGCTGCAGGATCGTATTTGTTTTTCAAGGGAATCAAAAATTTATATAGACATCCGGTATTGGGATTGTTGGAAGCCGCTACAGGTGGATTTCTTTTGTACCGTGGAGCAACTGGCGTTTGTCCGGTATACAAAAAACTGGGTCGGGATACAACCGATCCTGAAGCAATAAACATCACCGAGAGGATTACAGTAAATGTTTCAAGGCAGGCCGCTTATGACTTTTGGAGGAATCTTTCTAATCTACCAAAATTTATGACGCATTTAAAGAGCGTGGACGAAGAAGGTACCCGTTCGCACTGGGTTGCTAATACACCTGGAAATTTGGTTGCACTAAGCTGGAATGCGGAGATCACGCGTGAAGAAGATGGAAATTATATCGGTTGGCAGTCTGTAGAGGGATCTATGATTGACAATGCTGGTCGGGTGCAGTTTACTGATTCGTTAAACGGTACAGGTACGGAAATCCAAGTGGACATCAATTATTTTCCACCGGCGGGAAGTGTTGGTCGTGGCCTGACAACTTTATTCAACGGAGTATTTGAAAAGATGATCCGCGAAGACATTCAGAACTTCAAGGAGTATGCCGAACGTGAAGATTTCAAGACCTTTGCCGGCCTTGGCGAATAAGACAGTGCCCCCTGTGTGTTAACAAACCTTAAATACTATCAAAGTAAAAGGCTTTCAGATTTCTGAAAGCCTTTTACTTTGATATCAGGTTTTTACTATTTACGCTAAGGTTGTCCACTGCCCCCTGAGGCGCCATATATCTGGCCGGTTGTAAAGCTTGCATCATTAACCGCCAGTTGAACATAGATCGAAGCAAGTTCGGCAGGTTGGCCGGGCCTGCCCATAGGGGTTGTGCCACCGAAGCTTTTCAGCTTCTCCTGAGTGGCTCCGCCACTTACTTGTAACGGCGTCCATATCGGACCGGGCGCTACCCCATTTACGCGGATTCCTTTTGGTCCAAGTTGTTTTGCCAGAGACTTGACATAGTTCATTGTAGCGGCTTTGGTCTGCGCATAGTCGTACAGGTCTGCTGAGGGATCATAGGCCTGCTCTGATGTTGTGCCAATGATAACCGCACCGGGCTGAAGATGTGGCAATGCTGCTTTAATTATCCAAAATGGCGCATAAATGTTTGTCTTCATTGTCCAATCAAACTGTTCTGTGCTGATGTCAAGAATCGAGGCATTCGCTTGTTGCCTTGCCGCATTGCTCACTATGATATCTAATCCGCCAAGGCCCCGAATTGCTTCAGATACCAACCGTTGGCAAAAAGCTTCTTCACGCAAGTCTCCGGGAATGGCTACTGCTTTCCGTCCTTCAGCTTTTATAAGTTTGATAACTTCCTGTGCATCCGGTTCTTCCGCCGGTAGGTAGTTGATGGCTACGTCTGCGCCTTCTCTCGCATAGGCGATGGCAGCGGCCCGGCCCATACCTGAATCTCCGCCTGTGATCAAGGCTTTTCTGCCGGCCAGCCGGCCTGATCCCTTATAGCTGCTTTCGCCATGATCCGGTTTCGGCTCCATCTTGCCAGCTAAACCTGGCCAAGGTTGAGATTGCCCTTTGAAAGGGGGTTTGGGATACTTCGTTGTGGGGTCTTCCAACTTGCCAGCTGCAAAGATTTTTGATTCTGTGCTGCCGGTCGCGCCGAGCACGGGTGATACCGCAACTGCAGCAAGACCGGCTCCTATGCCTCCAATTACTTTTCTTCTGGAAATTTTATCATTTTCGTTCATTCCTGCAATACTCCTTTCAATTTCCTAATAAACCAAAAGACAGTCCAATAGTTTGAACTATTTGATTATGACGAATTTAGGTTTAAAGATTATTTTGAATTAAGATTACAGGAACAAGAATATGGGTCGTACAGGTTAGCTCAACTTCTCGGTTAATAGTTGATTATAACGTTCTAATATCTCGATGTATTTGTCTTTCCACATGGACACTTCCTCCTCAAGGTTTCGTTTCTCCTGTGCGAGTTCAGGAACTGGAGCACTGTTAACAGGTTTGAAGTCTTCAGGAGAAAACAGGTCTGGGAATTCAATCGAAAAATCATGATTAATGACGCAGCCAATCTTATGAATAATTAAGGGGTTGAGTTTAGGTTGACTAAACCAATTGTAAACAGACCGCCTGCTTACCTTTGTGAGTCTTGCAACTCTGGTGAATGAATTCCCGCTTCTCCTGATGATTTGTTCAATGGTTTTACCTTGGTGTATAGGCATATTGTGGTATACGATTTATTAAAATTAATAAGCATTTCAAGCGAGGGCGTTTCACATCAAGATATCCATTCTCTACTCTACCTAGGATGTTGATTTCTTAAATGCTTTATGCAGGCAATTTGTTTTAACAAAATATTAACAAAGTTGTAAACCTTCTGTTCGGTTAAAATTTTTCAGTTAAGTTGTAAGTCAGCTACTTAACTTATCTCTTCCCTAAGTGATATTTTCAAATTCTCGATTTTCCCAAAATTAATTGCACATATTATACCATAAGTGTGATACAAATTGTTGAGTAATTGTCGCTGTAAGATGTTGATATTTAAGACACGGCGCTGCCTCGAAGATCTTCGTAACTAATTGCCTTTTACATGGGTTCCATAAGAAAGAACATCGCTTTCGATCCATTACCTTATGTACAATCATTCTTTTTGCCTCTAATACTGTTGCTCATTATTGCGGTCGTGTTTGCTGAGGTTCCGGCAAAAGGTCAATCGAATCTGGACAGTCTCAGCAAGCTGATAAAGAAAGAACGGTCGGATACCGCCAGAATAAACCTGCTAAATAAAAAAGTGGATTCATTCATTGAGAGTAACCTGGATTCTGCTGCTAAACTTGGCAGCAGTACGATCATACTGGCACAAAAAATCAAGTATTTGAAGGGTGAAGCACAAGCGCGGGAGAACATGGCTACTATTTATAGCTTTCAAGGTAATTTTACGGTAGCCGAACAGAACCTGCAAGCAGCGAAAAGAATATACATTAAACTGCATGACCAGCTTGGAATGGCCAGACTTTATAGCGGATACGGTCTGTTGTATGGAATGCGTGCCAAATACGATAGCTCTGTTATCGCATACAAGAAATCTATAGCGTTCGCTATTCGTATCAAAAACGACAAGCTCTTGAACCGTGCCTATCAGAATATAGCCATTTCCTATCAAATGCTCTCCAACTATTCCCAGGCTTTATCTTACTTCCAAAAGGCGCTCATGTTTTCAGAACGGCAGCATGATTATAATTCACAAAGTTACATATGGCTCAATATGGGCCTTACCTACAATCTGATGGATGACCTTTCAAGAGGTAGGCAGGCTTTAAACAAGGCAATATTCCTTGCGAAGAAGGAAAAGATTCGGAACGTTGAATTATATGCCTATTCAAATCTTGCAGTTATTTATTCTAAGGAGAGAAAACACCAACTTGCTTATGAGTACGCCCTGAAAGCCATTGTAATTGGCCGGGAGACTGGTGATCTTGGAATCACTGCTGCCAGTATGTCGAAAGCAGTAAATGCACTTGCCGACATGGGGAAATTAAAGCAGGCTTACCAACTTGGACTAAAGGCACTTGTTGTTGCAGATTCGTCGAAACAGCCCTACAACATTTTCCAGGTTTACGCAGCCATTGGCAATGTTCTAAAGCGCGAGAGTTTATATAAACAAGCTATTCCTTACCTGGAAAAAGGATTTGCTGCCATGAAAGGCTCAGACATTGTAGATGAATCCAATGGCAACGCCTATGCCGATTTATCGGCATGTTATGAGCAAACCGGCGATTACAGGAAGTCGCTGCAAGCCTATAAGCGCGCCTCCGAGATTACAGACTCCATCCGCAGTGTACAGAATGTCCGCAAAGCAACTGAGCTCAATATGAACTATGAGTTTGACAAGAAACAACAGTTACAACATGCCGAAAAGGAAAAGCAGGATGCCGCAAATAAGGTGAAGCAAGTGATCCTTTTTGCGGGATTGATGCTTTTTGTTCTGTTGTTTATCGTTTCTGTAATTGCTTATGGGATGAAGCAGCGTGCTAACCGCTTATTAAAAAGCCAAAAAGAAGAGCTGGAAAGTACGCTTCTAAAACTAAAAAATGCTCAAAAACAGCTGGTGCAATCTGAGAAAATGGCTTCCCTTGGGGAACTTACCGCAGGAATTGCCCATGAAATCCAAAACCCGCTAAATTTTGTAAATAACTTCTCTGAAGTGAGCATGGAACTCACAGATGAAATCTCCAGTCAGCCCTCTGTTAAATCCAATGCTGAGGCGATCAGCCTTGCTTCAGATATAAAGCTGAATCTTGGAAGGATACTTTACCATGGCCGCCGGGCAGACAGCATTGTAAAAGGCATGTTGCTACATTCAAATTCAAATAGTGGAGAGCGACAGCAGGTTGACTTGAACGCATTGGCTGAGGAGTACCTTCGGTTATCGTACCATGGCTTGCGGGCGAAAGACAAAACGTTCAACGCTGGTTTTTCAACAGATTTTAAGGCTGACCTTCCGAAGGTTAGTATTTCGCCGCAAGAAATTGGCCGGGTATTGCTCAATATTTACAACAATGCGTTTTATGCTGTTAAACAGAAGCAGAAAAATGCTGAGGATACGTATAAACCTTTTGTGGAAGTGAGTACAAGATTGACGACGAATGCAATTGAGATCCGCATAAAGGACAATGGAACGGGCATTCCGGAGACGGTCAAAGATAAAATCTTCCAACCATTTTTTACAACCAAACCCACCGGTGAAGGTTCAGGTCTTGGCTTATCCATAAGTTATGATATAATAAATAAAGGATACGGTGGAACGATTGGCATCAATAGTCAGGAAGGGGAGTTTACGGAATTCATTATAATGCTGCCACAAACATTACTAGCATAGCGACCCTTTCGGCGATAAATATACTGGCTTAAATCTTGCATACAGGTAAGCTTCAGTAAGGCCGGAAAATATGATTGAAGAAACACGCAAACACCAAGATGTGGAAACATATGAGTTAATCTTGCAAAGCATGAAGTCTTATGCGGTTTTCGCATTAGACAAAGCGGGAGTTGTAACATTCTGGAACTTAGGCGCAGAAAAGCTTTTATATTATACTGAAGAAGAAATAGTCGGCCGAAATGTAGACATCTTATATACGCCCGAAGACATTGCCGCAGAAGTGCCTTCTGCCGAGCTGGAGACTGCATTGATCTATGGGAAGGCAGTGAATGAACGTTTCCACGTGAAGAAGGATCGAAGCCGGTTTTGGGGCAGCGGACTCGTTTTTCCAATTTACAATAAAGACAAAGAACATATCGGCTTTACTAAGGTAATGCAGAAGGTTTCTGAAGAAGACCAAGCGCAAGCAAACCTCTTAGAAGAGAAACTGCTGGCGCAAACCTGGGTATCATGTTTTAATGAGTGCCTCGTGATATTAAATCAGGAGATGAGGGTTATAAATTCGACGGCTTCTTTCAGGTCGTATTTTTCACTGGATAGCCTGGACATTGGTGCCTGTAATTTCTTTGAGGTAATACCCCAAGGTGTAGATGTTGTTCAGCTAAGGGCATTTATCGACGCCACACTAAAAGCCAACAACTTTCAAAGCAGCTTCGAAGTTGCTTACACCCATCCTCAGTTGGGTCAGCGCACTATCTTGGTTAAACCCCGCCGGATTTATCAACCGCCAAACCTCTTGTTTAGCCTTGAATTTATCGACCTAACCGACGAAAGATCGAAAATGCAAGAAAAAGATGTATTTATTTCCGTGGCAAGCCATGAAATACGGACGCCAATTTCGGTAATTAAAGCTTACGCACAGATTCTTGCACGGGAACTTAAAGAAGCCAAGCCTATGGTAAAAAATGCTGTGCAGAAAATCAACGAACAGATTAATTCTATGAATTCACTTATTAATGCCTTGCTGGATACCACTAAACTGACGACAGGAAAACTCCTTTTAAACCCTGAAATTTTTAACTTATCGACACTTGTACATGAAATAGTGGAGAGTTTTGCCCTTACTCAAAGTACCCATGCCCTCATTATAGAAAAAGACATAGACAGCATTGTTTTTGCGGACCGGCTTAGAGCTGGAACTGTGGTGACGAATCTGATCTCGAATGCAATCAAATACTCGCCAGGTGCAGATAAGGTAAATATCAAGATCGAACAAATGGACCACAGTGTTCAAGTGAGCGTGCAGGACTTTGGCTTAGGTATAGCCGAGGCTGAGCAAGATAAACTATTCCAAAGGTTCGGCAGAACAGAATCGATTCGTAAAAGCAGAATTCCTGGAACAGGGCTGGGTCTGCATCTCGCTTCTGAGATCATTAAATTAGAAGGTGGAGAAATCAGCTTTAAAACCGAAGAAGGAAAGGGTTCTACGTTCTTTTTTACCTTGCCACTATATTAATTTTAACCTGAACACATAAGGGCTGCAGCTTGATTTAACCTAAATTGGTTAAATTACGGTGATTTGTTAATAAGCCTTTAAAGTTTCGCTAACACGGCGAGACTAATTTCGTCATCAGAAACTAAACAACCGTCTGATGATTAAAAAACTTACCTATTTTATTTTGTTGCTGTTTGTCGTTTGTACAGCAAGTAAACTGGCAGCGCAAACCACGCAGGCTTCTATCTCCGGCCAAATTACCGATGCCCTCAAGAAACCAATTCCGGGCGCATCAGTTACTGTGCGCAATGAGTCGACCGGATTTACTGCTTTTACCACAAGTAATTCAAATGGCGATTACACGTTGAAGGAATTGCCTTTGGGTACGCCATACACCGTTAGCGTTTCATTTGTTGGTTTTGGTCAGCAAAGGAGAACCGGTTATTCCCTCAACCAAGGCGACGTATTAAAAGTTAACATAAGCATGCAAGATGCTGTTCAGAATCTCTCTGTTGTTGAGATTGTGGGCTCTGGAATGAAAAACAAAATCCAAAATCTTGGGGCGGCGACAACTGTTTCTGCTCGGGACTTAACACGCCTTCCTGTTAATGGTCGTAACTTCACTACCTTAACAGACCTTTCTCCACTTGCAAAAGGCGGATCAATCTCCGGCCAGCTTGGATCTTCAACCAACTACACCATCGATGGTATGAATGCAAAAAACCCAACCTCTGCAGGGTCTACCACCAGCAGGAGCGGTGCACCATACTCCATCTCTATTGAAGCTGTAAGGGAATTCAAGGTGGTTACCAATCAATACGACGTAACCTATGGAAGAAGCGGTGGTGGTACAGTTAGTGCTGTGACAAAATCAGGAACAAACACGCTTGGCGGTAGTGTATTTGGTTATGGCCGTGCTGACTGGCTTTCGAGTAAATATGCGATCAATGGAAACAGGCGCCAATCTGACTTTGCAACCAATCAATATGGATTTTCTTTGGGCGGGCCGATAATAAAAGATAAGTTACACTTCTTCGTAACCTGGGATCACCAGAAAGATTCACGCCCCTTGGTCATTGCCAACATTCAGTCGCCTGCAGACGAAGACCGCCTTGGCCTTTCACAAACTTCTTTAAACAGTTATCTTGATATTGCAAGACGTCTTTATGGTGTAGCAAACACGCCGCAATTTGGTTCCTTTGATAAGAAGAGAGGGTCTGATGCAGCATTCGCGAGATTAGACTACCAGATCAATCAGAATAACCTATTGACAATCCGGGATAACTATACCAACGATAGAAACAACCAGGGTTTGGAAGACAACACGGCTGTAAACTTGTACGAGTCGTATGGTAATGACAAAAATGTCGACAACAACCTGCTGGCAACGTTACGTACATCGATCAGTCCGACGCTAACCAATGAACTTAAAGCCCAACACTTGTACACCTACCAGCAAAGTAGTCCAGGCGACCAGCTGCCAGGTGCGAATATCCCAAGGGCGGTTGTGGAAGGTGTTTCTTCCCTAATCAACGGGGCCTCAAGAACAACCAATATACAGTTGGGGGGACACCGCTTTGCACAGGAAGGCTTTGAGAACAATGTTTTCCAGTTTGTCGACAATCTATACTACAATACAGATAAGATCAAATTTACCTTTGGAACAGACCTAATGTACACCCATGCGCAGTCCACTTATGGAAGTGAGCTGAATGGAAGGTTTTATTTTAGAGATGAAAATAATAAGACGGCCCTACAGAATTTTGAAGCATTAAGTCCTTATAGGTACACGAGAGAGGTGCCACTAGTAGATGATCCAAGTGTTACACAAGGCATCTTCAACTCGGCGGTTTACGGACAAATGCAGACTAAGCTTGCATTGGGACTGGACATGGTTGCTGGGATACGTGCAGATTATACCAACTATCCCGCGGCTCCTTTAAACCAGCTGGTACTGGATGAACTTGGCTTGCGTACCGATAATTCATTGTCGAGCTTCTTGGTACAGCCTAGGGTACAGTTTACCTGGGACATCAATGAAAAGCGCAAGAACTTCGTCCGCTTTGGTGCCGGCATCTTTGCTTCAGACATTAACAATTATGCAACGATAAACAACAGAGTATTTGATGGAACGAACCTGGCTTCAGTCGATGTAAGAAGCCCGAATGTTCCTCAGCCGAACTTTCCTGGCTATAGGGATAATCCTGCTTCAGCGCCAGGTTTGGAGCTGTTCAATATACCAGGAGTAAATAAATTGATAACCATTAATACCAATGCAACTGATGCGCAGGTACCAGTGGTTTACAAAGCCAACCTGTCTTACAACCATTTCTTTACAGAACGTTTTCGTATGGGAATAACGGGCTTTGCTACTCTTGCCAGACACAATTACATGTATGTTGACCGCAATATGGCGGCTGATCCTTTTTTCCGCCTTGCAAATGAAGGTAACCGTGGAGTCTTTGTGCCTGCTGGCTCTATTTCGGCAAATGGCTCGCCCGATTGGCAGCAAGGCCGTGTTAGTCAGCAACTCGGACGTGTTCTTGAAATGAACAGCAAAGGAAGAGTAAACCAGTTTGCTGTTGTGGTAGACGGAACCTTCCAGTATTTTAAAGATGGAGAAATATCATTTAGCTATACCTGGAACGATACCAAAGACAATACATCTTACAATGGTAATGTTGCAAACACGGCCACCTTATCCTTGCCCGTTGTAGACGATCCCAGGGACTTAAGTAAGATGAGCTACTCAGATAATCACTTCCGCAATAAGATCGTTGTATATGGCACCCTACCTACCTTCTACGGGGTCAGCATTGGTGTTCGCTATTCAGGAATTGGAGGAAGCCGCTATACGCTTCGCTCAGGCGCAAACAACAATGGCGATTTTGTATCTTCAGACAACGACCTCGCCTATATTTTTGATCGTAACAATCCGGCGGTGCCAGGAAATGTACGTAACGGCTTACAAGCGATTCTTGACAATCCAAATGCCAGTCAGAGTATCAAAGACTACATTACCAAATACTCTGGGACATTCGCTGAAAGAAACGGCGGCGTAAATAGCTTTTATGGGATAGTGGATCTACGGATCACAAAGAAGTTTAAGGTTTACAAAACGCATAGTTTAGAACTTTCCGGAGATGTCTTCAACGTGGCCAACTTATTGAACAAAACTTGGGGCGTCAACGAATCTTTATCGTCTCAGTCCTTGTATACGCTCGGCGTCCCGGCTACTGCAACAACACCTGCCATCCCTGGATTTGACAAAGTGAATAACCAGTTCGTTTACCGCGTAAACACTGCGGGTGTGGTTATTCCTTCAGGCAGTCCTTTCCAAGGGCAGATTGGTTTACGCTATGCTTTTTAATAACTTAGAACAAAGAACATCATAAATGAGAAAGAATTTAATGATCATGCTGTTACTGCTGCTGTTTGTCAACAGCAGTAATGCGCAAACAAATACCGGAATATATCTTAGCCAATATCAGTATTCGGCAAACACAAGCAAACTTGCCTTGGTTAAGAGTCAAGATGGTATTGAGCTGCAAAAGCTAACGTTAAGCGGTCCTGACGCGGCGTTATTTTCTATAGACAAGAAGAATATGCTTTCCATTAAACCTGCTGCAAGAAAAGCAAATAGGCCGCTGCAAATTGAATTAACTGCCGTAACTTCATCAGGCAGTCGGAAACAACAATTCACCATCTTGAAAGACGCTTTTATAAGAAACAAAGTGATTGCACACCGGGGTGCCTGGAAAAACACCGGGGCAACTGAAAATTCAATTGCATCTCTGAACTATGCCCTGCAAATTGGCTGTGAAGGGTCTGAATTTGATGTTCATATGTCTTCTGATTCTGTTTTATTCATAAATCATGATCCCATTATTCAGGGAATGAAGATTGAAGAAACGCCTTCTGCAACGCTGAAAGCATTAAAGCTTGCAAACGGCGAAACGTTGCCCACGTTGAACCAATACCTGTCTGAAGGCATGAAACAGCAGAAAACGAGGCTGGTGCTGGAGATTAAAGCTTCAGTGATCAGCAAGGAGCGGGGTATCGCACTTTCCCACAAAGTACTTGATTTGGTTAATGAAATGCATGCGGAAGCCTGGGTGGATTATATCAGCTTCGACTATGAAATTTGTAAAGAGCTGATCAAGCTTGCCCCCTATGCAAAAGTATCTTACCTGAATGGCGATAAGTCGCCAGCCGAACTTGCCGCGGATCATTTTTATGGGTTGGATTATAACCTCAAGGTACTACAAAACCATCCGAGCTGGATTAAAGAAGCTAAAGCCAACAATCTGCATGTGAACGTATGGACGGTCAATGAAGATCAGGATATGGATTTTTTTCTAAAAGAAGGTGCTGATGTAATTACCACAAATGAACCTGAGCTTCTATTGAAAAAGCTAAATAAATAACACGCTCATATTGCATATTTTTGTTAGCCCCTTTAGCCTAAAGCTGGAGGGCTTTTTATTGTATTGGAAACTTACTATGCAGGCAGAATACCACCAGGATAAAACCTTTGTTAAAGCCAACTACACAGACAGTCCCCTTAGCAGAGCTGAATATGAGGATTGCCGGTTTGTGGATTGCGACTTCTCGAACAGCGATCTCGCGGGCACACGCTTTGTAAATTGTGAATTCCAAAGTTGCAATTTGACTCTTGCAAAGCTCACTAAAACCAATTTCACCGATGTACAGTTCAAAGGGTGTAAAATGCTGGGTCTGCATTTTGAACATTGCAGCGACTTTGGCTTTTCGGTGTCTTTCGATAACTGCATGCTGGATCATTCTTGCTTTTACAAGTTGAAAATGAAGAAAACTACATTTAAAGATTGCAAATTACAAGAAGTAGATTTTTCAGAGGCCGACCTCAGCAATTCGAACTTTGATACCTGCAACCTGCAGCAGGCAACATTCGATAATACGATTTTGGAGAAGGTAGATTTCAGAACTTCCTACAACTATACGATAGATCCTGAAAGAAACCGTTTGAAGAAAGCGAAGTTCAGTGTAAACGAAGTCCGCGGCTTGCTTAGCAAATATGACATTCTAATAAGCGACTAAAGTAAATACGGTCTTACCGTAACCTCCTGATGATCGGTATCAATGTAATTCTATTGATAGATAATGAATCAGTGGGCGCTTAGTGTTAACTTTGTACTTCGAAGGTAAACCTCATTCCTAAATCAGTTTAATTTTGACAGAACCGAGTTCAAATATCCAACGTGATATAGACCTAATTTCAAAAATTGAAGTAATTCCTAACATACTAGAGGTTGTTCGCAAGACAACCGGCATGGGTTTCGCTACAATTGCAAGGGTAACTGATGAAAAATGGGTTGCCTGTGCTGTTAGCGATGACATCAACTTTGGCCTGCTCCCCGGAGACGAACTCGTCCTTGAAAGTACATTTTGTAATGAGGTAAAACAAAGCAGGAAGCTGGTTGTCATTGATCATGTCGCGGAAGATGAGACTTACTCTTGCCATCATACACCTTTACAATACGGCTTTCAAAGCTACATTTCTGTACCGATAATACTTAAAGACGGTCAATTTTTTGGCACTCTATGTGCCATAGATACCCAACCTGCAGCTTTGAATAACAGTCACACCATCGGCATGTTCAACTTGTTTGCAGATTTAATTTCTTTCCATATAGATGCAATTAGTCGGATTAATTTTACTGAAGTTAGATTAGCCGAAGAGCTTAGGACAGCCGAACTTCGCGACCAGTTTATCGCGATTCTTGGACATGATCTTCGTAATCCTTTAGGCGCAATTCTCAATGCATCACAATTGCTCTTGCGAATTCCGGAAAATGAAAGAGTCAACAGACTTGCACATATTGTTGAGGATGCATCTTTCCGTATTAAGCAATTAATCGAAAATATACTCGACTTTGCAAAAGGGGAAATGGGGGGAGGAATAGACCTACATATTGATTCAAATGTTGACCTGGAAACTTCATTGAACCAGGTAATCTCCGAACTCCAGTTGGTCAATCCATCGTGTGTGATAGAGAGGGATTTTCAATTTAGTGGCTCTTTTGCTTGTGACGCCTCCCGGATTGCGCAATTGTTTTCCAATCTCCTGGCGAATTCTATAATTCATGGCGATACCCGCAGGAAAATAGTGGTACGGGCCAGGGCCGAAGAGGATCAATTTACTTTATCTGTTGCAAACTCCGGCAAAAAGATAGCTAAGGAAAAGCTGGAAATGCTCTTCAAGCCATTTTCCCGTGGTGAGAACAAAAGCTCAAAAAATGGTCTTGGTTTAGGCTTGTACATCGCCCAGGAAATTGCCCGTGCTCACGGCGGTAGTCTAAAAGCCAGTTCCTCTGACATTGAAACACGTTTTACGCTTACATTAACTTCTGCAGCTATGCAGGCTAAATAAGATCAATTCTGTTAGCTGTATCAAGACGCCATGTTCTGGCGTATACTTGTTTATATCGTAGACGCATTAAACAGTTAAGTTAAGAATAGGTTACAAACATTTTCACATACTAGATGTTTAAGTAACATTATAAAAATACTCCCTTAATCATATAATTTATTTATATTATGTGAAATAACATTCTCCCGCTCTCAATGAATTCAAATTCTTCACCAGATAAAGAGTCTTTTCAGACTCGCCTTGCGCATATCAAACGCGTCGCCGATGAACTTCCCTGCGCACTAATTATCCATAAAACTGAAGATTTTAGCATCATTTATATGAATG
>JAQBOT010000104.1 GCA_028287885.1 Pedobacter sp. | reverse complement strand
TCAACTTCGAATTAAATTCGGTGTCTTTAGCCCGTAGGCCGTGAAAAGCCAGTCTCATGTATTCGTCCGCCAGCTTATTAATATTAGTTGGCACCTTAACATTGTGGCCTGCCCTGCTGTGTTCCAGCATGCTTTTCACAATCCCATCCGCACGCATGCCATGGTGCCGGATCTTGCTTAGATTTTGCTTTACATCTGTTGCAATTAACTGTGCTTCCGAGGTGTCTCCCACCCGCAATTCTGCCTGCAGCTCCTCTACCAGCTCCATACTGACCTCCGAAAAGTTATTCACAAAGTTCAGCGGATTCTGAATCTCATGGGCGATTCCCGCTGTGAGTTCACCTAAAGATGCAAGCTTTTCCGACTGGATAAGCTGCTCCTGGGTGGCCTCCAATTCCTTAATTTTCTCCGAGAGCTGATCACGTTGAACAGTAACCTCTGCTTTGTGTACGTTCAATTCTGCATTTGCTTCCTTTAGTTCAGTTGTTCTCAGCGCCACCCGCTTTTCCAATTGTTCATTTTCTTTTCTCAAAGTTTTCGATCGGAACAGGACAAATGTATAGACGGCACCTACACATAAGACAACATAAGTAAGCCAGGCCCACCAACGCATCCACCAGGGGGAGCGGATGATAACTACAAATGAATCACCTTTCGTGTTCCATACACCATCACTGTTGGCCGCTCTAACGTGGAAGGTATAGGTCCCTGGTGATAAATTATTGTACGTTACGCTCCTGCTGGTTCCCGCCTGAACCCAATGCTTATCATAGCCTTCCAAAAAATAGGCATAAGAGTTTTCTAAAGGATTAGTGAAGTGCAAAGCGATATAGTTGAAGGAAACCCGGTTATCTTTCCAAGGCAAAGACAAACTCTTCCTACTGAAGGTTTGAAAGGTATTTACATGCGTCGCCGCTGATCTTGGATTGATATAACTAATTTGTTCAATATGAACGATTGGAGGAGAGTGGTTACCCGTTAAAGCCGCAGGTTTAAAAACTGAGAACCCATTAAGCAGGCTGATTAGTATTCGATCTTTATAGGTAATCAGATTACTACTTAAGATTCCGGAGAGTTGCAGTTCCGGTAAGATCATTTTCAATGGAAAGTTCTTTAACGAGCGTGTAACCGGGTCAATTCTACTAAGACCTCTTAACGAAAATGCCCAAATGGTGCCGCTCTGATCTGCAGTAATACTGGTCACAGAATTAAAGAGTAAGCCATTTTCTTCATTAAAATTCAAGATGTATCTTCCTGTTTTCCGGTCAAACTCATACAGGCCATCCAAGTAACTGCCAACCCAAAAACGTCCGTTTTGGTCTTCATACATAGCCGTTATACATACAACCCTTTTGTCGCCTGCATATAGAAAAGATTCGAAACTGTCGCTGTTCCGGTTGAAGCGGTTAAGCCCGCCATAGTTTGTACCTACCCAAAGAACGCCTTGTTTGTCCTCATACATCGTGTTAACTGTTATGTCGTCCAGCGGCCCACTGGTTCTGATCATAGCATTATTCTTTATAAAGGGATAACGTTTGAATCTTTTTGTCGCCGGATCAAAAACGCAAATGCCGTAATCTTCTGTGCCTATCCAGACCTTGCCTGTATGATCCTGCAAGATACGAGTGATCCTATTGCTGCTAACTGAAGTCGAGTCACCTGGAATATGTGAATATTGTTTCAGAAGGTGTCGCCTGCTATCCAATACACAAAAGCCGTCTTCAGTTGAGAAATATAACACACCCGTCGCACTGACATCGAATGTAGAATTGGACTTAACCAAGTTGTTGCTTTCAAACAACTTGGTATACTCATCGCTTTCCGGAAGCCACTTATAATAGCCATTCTTTGTGCTGAACCAAACATAACCATCAGGCATAAATTTTATCTGTCTCGGACTTCCGCCAGGATAGTTGGTCTTAATCCATGTTTTTTTTGCATAGTTTGTAAAGGCGCTTGTCAGTTGATTTAACTTATCTACCCCACTGAAATCTACCCCCACCCAAAGAATACCTGAATGGTCAACCATCAGGTCATCATTGATCGGCCCAAGTTTATTAAAGTAATCTCCACTTATTGCAGATGGATCTTCCGGATTCCAGGTGAACCGCTGAAATCTACTGGAGCTCGGCTCAAAGTTTAAAAGCCCTTTCCCCGATTTGATCCAAAATGTACCGTCATGACCTTCAATCATGCCATACAGTCTGTTCTTATTGGGCTCGCTACTTGTGTCCGTTGGCAAATATTTTGTGAATACTGCTAATTTTCGATCGAATAACAGCAATCCGTCCATAGTCGCAAACCAAAGTCGCTTTTTACTGTCTTCATAGACCGCATTCAACGAATCATTTCTGGCTTTAAAGCCGGGGAGTGCACCGGGATTGTATGCCAGAAAGGACTTGCTCTGGGTGTCAAACTTAACAATACTTGCCCTTCTGGTTAATGCGTCAGTAATATTCAGCCAGAGTACTCCAGGTTGGGATGGGGCTTCATAGACGAATGTGACAGCGGTTTTATCCGGCATGTTGCCGGATGCCAGATAGCCAATAAATTGATCGCTTTGATAGTCGTACCTAAATAAGCCATTGTTTGTTCCAATCCAAATCTGACCAGCTTTGGTTTTTTCCAACATGTAAACGTGGGAGGCATTTAGATAATGTGCACCTTTTTGCTGCTGGTTATAAAACTCATACTGCTTGGTTTTTTGATTGAATTTCACGATTTGCTCGTAGTCACCATTTTTATTGGTGTGATAGGCCCACAAATTATTATTCAAGTCAACTGCGGTGACATAATCATCTACCAGAGCGTTATCTTTATTAACGTCAGGATAAGGAAATTGAGAAAAGTTATCTTTAGCACGGTTGTATTTAAACAGCCCGTTCCCCACCGTGGAAAACCAGAGGACCTTATTATTATCCTCAATCATGTTGGTCGTCATTGAGGCGTTTAGTGTGAACACATTATTTCCACGCAGCTTATATACCCTCGGTTTGTAGCCATCATAGCGGAGTAATCCGTTTTGTGTTCCCATCCAGATGTATCCCTGATCATCCTGACGGATAAACTGCACAGACACTTCTGGCAATCCATCTACAATGGAAAAGTGGTCAAACTTGACCGCTGAACTTTGTGCCAAGGTAAGTTTCCAGAAAGCAACAATAAGTATGATTAAAGGCCCTTTTTTCATAAAGCGCTTTTGTATTTAGGGAGGAATCAAGTACTAGGTACAACGGTCAACATGCTACTCCAGGACTTCATAAGTGATCACTGGCTTTACATTATTCTTCAAAGTGAATTCCCCGTTTTTCGCACAGGTAAATGATTCCTTTGCAATATTGTAAACGTCCTCGGTGATAATGACTTGGCCTGCCTTAGCAACAGCCTGCAGTCGCTGTGCAAGATTTACGGCATGACCGATCACGGTGTAGTTTAGACGCTTCAAGGAAGCTGAACCTATGTTACCGGAAAACATTTCGCCGGAATTGATCCCTACAGAGATTTCTGGCTTGAAATTCTTCTCTCCCGCATTGATGACCGGCTCATCACTCAATTGTAACTTAATCGCCAGCGCCGCATCAATTGCACGATCCAGATGATAAGGCCCGCGGAAAACGGCCATGACGGCATCGCCAATAAATTTATCTACATGTCCGCCTTGAGCAATAACCTCTTTAACTATCCTGTCGAAGAGCCGATTCAGCAGGTTTACGACAGCATTGGGAGGGATTGACTCCGTGATTGATGTGAAGCCGCAAACATCGACAAACATAACTGTGGCTTCCAGGGTTTCATTTTTAATTATTGTGCCCGCGAATTCCTGGTGCGTCATATAATTCAAGACGTTCTCATCCACATACATTTTGAGTATGTTGTTTTCCTTGATAGCACGAATTGTTTCGCGTAATTGGCCCACGTGATTAATCGTCTTCTGCATGGTTACATCCAGGTCCTCGAAATCCACCGGTTTGCATATAAAGTCGAAAGCACCCCGGTTCATCGCTGTACGTATATTTTGCATATCTCCGTACGCGGAAACCACAACTGCCTGCAACAATGGGTTTGCTTCCGGAAGATGACTTAACAAGGTCAGGCCATCCATGACTGGCATATTTATATCTGATAAGATAATGTCAAGATCAGGATGTTCTTTTACTTTTTCCAAAGCCTCTACACCATTTTGTGCGAAGACAAATTCGTAGGTATTGTCCCTAATCTTTTTACGGAATTTTTGCTTTACCAACAACTCCAGGTCAGCTTCGTCGTCAACTACCAGTATCTTGGCCATTGTTGCTTAGATTTAATTCTCTTTCACCTGCTTGAGATTCTAAAACTCGCAAGCTACAATACAATGTAATTGCCCTTGTTCAGAACCGATAATCCTATACCCTAATATAATGATTATATGGGGGTTAAGCACATTTTCAACCTAATTAATTCGCACAAATTAAGCAAATCAATGTACCGAGAAGTTCTGGCTTACCCTTCTGTTTTTTGTAGTTAAGAACAACTGCATGTCTGGGCCCACTCAGCTGACGTATTGCCAAACAGGACGTAGCCGGTCGTTATTATTGTCGATTCACTATGTAATTTAGTTCTGTTACCCCACACGTAAATTGCCGAGTATTCAATAGTTCCAGTTTAATTTTCTCTTTGATGTCTACAAACAATGGAATGCCTCGTCCAAGTACGATAGGATTAACAAATAGCCAGTAACCATCAATTAAGTTCTGTTGAATAAGCGAATGTGTTGCTGTCGGGCTGCCAAAAAGTAAGATATCGTTACCTGCCTGTTGTTTTATTTCATTTATTTCGTCGGAGAGGTTGTCACTAATAATTGTTGTATTCGGCAAACGCTCCTCTTTCATTGTTCTTGATAAAACAACTTTGTGCGCCTTGTTATACCATTTTGAATGGTCAATATCGTGCTTCGATGCTTCTGGCTTCTCTCCTGCCTTAGGCCAGTAATTTTCCATCATCTGATAAGTTACTCTTCCATATAATGCAGTGTCGCCTTCACTTATCCGTTTACCGACATAATCAAATATCTCTTCGTCAACTTTGATCCAATTCATTTCTCCATTCGGTCCTGCTACAAAACCGTCAAGCGATATGTGCATAAAGGAAATTATTCTTCTCATATAGTTTTATGTTTTAATAGTGATTTATTACTAAGCTGTTCTGCCAGGCCGATCAGCAGCCCTTCAGTCCCGCGAATGTAGCATAGCCGATAGGAGTCGCCGTACTGAACCACTTCGCCAACGAGTTGAGCTCCATGCTTAATAAGCCTAGATACCAGCTCGTCAATATCTTCAACGGTGAACATGACCCGTAAATAGCCAAGAGCGTTCACCGCCGCAGTACGGTGGTCAGAGATGGTAGGCGGCGTGATAAAGCGTGAGATCTCGAGCCGACTGTGGCCATCGGGAGTAACCATCATAGCAATCTCAACGCACTGATTGCCAAGTCCGGTAACGCGACCCGCCCATTCTCCTTCGATAGTGGCTCGCCCTTCGAGCGTCAGGCCTATCTCCGTGAAAAAAGAAATGGCCTCCTCGAGCGATTCTACAACGATGCCGATATTGTCCATTCTTAATAGCTTGTTGCTTGCCATGGTGTTGTCTACTTTTTAGTTTAAGATAATTATTTCTAAACAGGAATTTATTCAATTTAGGATTTGTTCTGAGTGTTCATTGTATAAAACAGCGCATAGCGGAAATTTAAAAGTTAGTAGATCCGCCTCCATGGTGCAGGCAATTTTCAAGACCTAAGGCATCATATCGGAAGAGTAAACCAAAATGTACTCCCTTTGCCTATTTCGCTATCTGCACCAATTTCCCCCTGGTGTTTTCGGATGATTTCTCCGCTAATGTATAATCCAAGACCTAAGCCTGAGTATTGGCTTCCGCTACTATCAACTCGAAAATACCGTTCGAACAGGTGTGGAATTTGATGGGACGGAATCCCTGGTCCTTTGTCCGTAACAGACACCTTAGCCCAATCCGTTATCTTCTCAATCGTAATTAAAATTTCTTTCGAGGTAGGCGCATATTTGATGGCGTTATTCACAAAATTAACTATGACCTGGTCGATTCTTAAGGCATCAGCGTAAACGCTCAACCCCATATCGCCATCCGTTCTGATCGTATAAATACCCTCAGCACGAATATTGGAGCAGCATTCTGCAATAAGTTCGGAGAGGATAACCTGAGATTTATTCAGATGGAGCTGCCCGTTATTGAGTTGGGTCACATTCAACAAATCCTTAATCAACAGGTTCACCTTTTCGAGGCTTTTATTTGCCTTTTCAATCACTGCGGGAAATATTTTAGCAGAAGGATTATCCTTCATTCTGTTTAAGATCTGTATTGAAGCGGTCAGTGTGGTAATTGGCGTTTTGAGTTCATGGCTGGCAATACTAATAAAGTCGTCTTTTTGCTGCATTAAGATCTTTTGATCATTAATATCAGTACAGGTACCGAACCATTTTGTTATTTTTCCTTCGGCACCATAAAAAGGAGCTGCCCTGCCGAGCACCCAAACATAATCTCCATTTTTATTTATTAAACGATACTCAATTTCATACGGCTCGCCAGTTTTTAACGAGTGTTCCCATTTTTCGCGTGCTCTGGCCCGGTCGTCTGGATGAAACATCTGGTTCCAACCCTCACCTTTTGTCGTTTCAAAATCGGAGCCTGTAAAATCATACCATCTTTTGTTAGAATATTCATGCATACCCTTTGCATCGGTTACCCAAACCATTTGTATAATAGAATCTGCTAATTGCTGGAACTGCAAGGCGCTTTCTTCTATGGTATGCCTTGCCTGCACCTGCTTTGTTAAATCCGTTGCTACAACAAGGATGCTGTCGGTTCTACCCGGTTCATATTGAATCGGCTGGTAGAGTAAATCCAAATAATATTTTTTTAATACCCCATCATTCTCAAGCATGGCAGATACCTCATAATTATAGTATGCCTTTCCCGTGGTATACACATCGTCCAATATCTGCAAAAAAGGTTGTCCTTCGAGTTCCGGTAATGCGGCAGCTAAAGTCTTGCCGATGACTTCTTCCGTCCTTCCCCAAATCTCCAAAAGCTTATTATTAGCTGTTTCTATGATGAGCTCCCTGTCTTTCAGCAAACCTATTGCTACAGGTGCCTGCGTAATTAGGTTACTCAATCTGGCTTCGCTTTCTGCCAATTCACTAAGGGTTTGAATAATATTTTTTTGGGTATTAACCTTGCTTGTTGTTTCAAAACAGGTAACCAGTACGCCCCCAGTCCCGCCATGCCCATCTATTACCTGGCTATAACTGAAAGTCCAGTAAACATCCTCCAACGTATCATTCCTGTAAATTGGTATTAAAGCATCTTCCTGCCACGTTGCTTCTCCTCCGGATATAACCTGATCAATTAATGGTTTGATAATCGGCCATATTTCTGGCCAGCAGTCTTCTCCTCGCTGGCCTAAAGCTTTTGGATGCTTACCATGTTTTCCCATACTGGGCCGGTACGCATCATTATAAAATTGAATCAGTTCGGTTCCCCACCATAAAAACATGGGGAACTTTGATCTCAGAATAATACTTACCGTAGTTAGTAGGCTTTGGGACCAGGTATCCACAGGGCCGAGCACGGTCTGTGACCAGTCAAAAGCGCGGGTGAGCTTGCCCATCTCTCCGCCGTCCTGAAGGTATTTAAGATAAAAGGAGGAAGGTTCAATGTTAGTGGGCATGGAGATAATTTTTATACGAGTTTAACGCGTCAATACGATATCCTATATCTGATTTTTATTACCGGTTCTTGAGAATATAGTTGATATTACTAAGACCTGATTATAGCAGAAGAAGTCCCTGTGCTTGTCAACTATAATCAAAAGATGATCTGCTGAACACAGCAAATGGATGGAGCGGGGCTGTTTGAAAACTTACTTAAATGCCAACCTAGGCCACCTCAATTTAACATTAATTTTTTGCCGGTTTGTATAATTTAATACCTTTAATCAAACATCTTTTTAAAGTTTTGATGATGGTAATGATAGTCCAGTAACAAGGGGAGCGCTGTTGCCGTTACTTGGTTGATCACCAATGCAAAACCAATCAAATGAGAAATATAATTTATGGTATTAATCTAACTATAGATGGTTGCTGCGATCATACAAAATTTAGTGGCGGCGAAGAGACCCTTGAGTATTTCACAGACCTCATGCGGGATGTTGATCTGATTATCTACGGCCGCAAGACTTATCAGTTAATGGTTCCTTATTGGCATGAGATTGCAATGAGCCAGTCTGAGACGAAGGCAGAGAATGAATTTGCGCAAACATTTAATGACATTGACAAAATTGTTTTTTCCCAGTCATTAGACGATGTTGAAGGAAATGCCAGGATTATCCGTTCGAACCTCGCGGGCGAAATCCTGAGACTGAAACAGGCACCAGGCAAAAAGATATCAATTGGTGGTGTTAGCCTACCCAGAGAATTGATATCGCTCGGCCTGGTTGATGAATTTCACTTTCTAATTCATCCTATTATTGCCGGTGAGGGAAGACGCTTGTTAGATGGTACTGGCCTTCCGCAGAAATTAGATCTAAAACTAGTTGATTCGATAATGCTCAAGTCAGGATGTATAGCCCTTCACTACTTGAAAATGTAGTAAAAATTTTGCGGCAAGTAACCAAAATCGGTACCCAAGTTTTTCAACGTAAAAATATACAGCCTCCGAGTTACTGATCCTGCAGTTTCTCATTTATGGTGGGAAGTTAATTTGTAAGCCTCAAGTTTCGTTTTTTGCCACAAGACGCTGATAAATAGCTTTT
The DNA here is from genome assembly GCA_028287885.1 of Pedobacter sp. Classification (GTDB taxonomy): domain Bacteria; phylum Bacteroidota; class Bacteroidia; order Sphingobacteriales; family Sphingobacteriaceae; genus Pedobacter. Next base: position 13,455 of record JAQBOT010000104.1, on the reverse strand, counting down.
TGCTCTTCCAACTTACGAAAGCGGCACAACTAATGTTACAAAAAAGTATTTTCTATCGAAAATAATTGTAAGCCCATTTCAAAGATTTACTGGGGATAATTCATTACGGCAATCGTGCCCTGGCCTTTTTAAAAACAACCAACTTTATGTACTCACAATAAAACTTATGAGTCTTTTAGAAATAATAGATGATAATACGGCTAAGTCGAAGTTATCAAAGAACGACGACAAGCCGTTCAAATTATGGATGCCTAAGCGGGTAGTATTTACTGCAGATGCAATGGAGGAATCTTATGGCCAAAAGATATATGAACGTGTTAGCGCTTTAGGCCTGCGGAAAGAGATTGCCAAAAATAATCGCATAACAGGTTTGCGTGGCAAAGACGAGCGGGAAACTTACCGCATTGCTAAAAATACACTGGCCATTGTTAACGCGCCCCCGAGCGCTTTCAATCTCCGCCCAATACCCCCATCTGCCGACTGGCAGTTTCACCTTGCCGAGGGCTGCCCGGCACATTGCCAGTATTGCTACCTAGCCGGCAGCTTATCCGGACCACCTGCTATCCGGGTATTCGCCAATCTTCCGCAAATTTTGCAGAACACCATTCGGTTTCAACGATTAAATCAAGTTGTTTCTTATGAGGCCAGTTGCTATACTGATCCATTAAGCCTTGAACATTTGACTGGTGGACTTGAAGAAACGATCAAATTCTTTGCGGAACAGCCGAACACCCATCTGCGATTTGTGACAAAGTTTGACAACGTCGAACCACTAATCGGATTGACGCACAACGGCAAAACGAGATTTCGATGCAGTCTGAATGCAGACATTGTTTCTAAACGATTGGAGGGTGGTACTCCCGCAGTACAATCCCGGCTCGCGGCCTTAAGAAAGATGGCCTTACCAAAACCGCTTGGCGGTGGCGGATATCCGGTTGGAATAGTATTGGCGCCGATTATACCTGTGCCAGATTGGGAAATCCACTATTCACAATTACTTGATGATATAGAGAGGCATCTTGACTTTGAGACCGACCTGACCTTTGAGTTGATCACCCATCGTTTCACTCCGGGATCAAGAGATATATTGCTGGAATGGTATCCGAATACCAGCTTGGATTTTGGCGAGGACAACCGCGCAATTAAGCGAAATAAATTTGGCGGTCATAAATAGGTCTTTGTCAAAGAATTGATGAACCAGCTGAAAGCATTTTTTGAAAAAGAGATATCACGTCGCTTTCCAAATGCAAAGATCCTGTACTGGACTTAGATACACAATGCCCTAGTTATACAAATGAATACCAGCAATAGAAAACATCTCTGGTCTGGGTTATTGAATATGGCTTTATCAACTCTGCTTTTTTGCGGCTTGGTAGGTAATTTTAAAGATAGTTCCTTTGAGGTCATCAGCTATGTATAAAGCGCCATCGGCCCCCTGGGCAATACCCATAGGACGGTGCTGGTAAGAACCTTTAGGATTGCTGCGATCTACCCCCATAAAGTTATCGGCAAATACTTCCCATGCTCCGGATGGCTTGCCATTTTTAAAAGGTACAAAAGCAACGAAGTAACCTTTCTTCAAAGACTGCGACTGACCGTGAAAAACGATGAAGGCTCCGTTTTTATATTTCTCCGGGAACATATTGCCTGTATAAAACAATAGGTCGTTCGGAGCAAGGTGTGCCGGGAAATCGGCAACAGGATTTAGGTACTTGTTATCAACCGATTTTTTTCCATCACCACCATATTCAGGTGAAACAATTTTCTTGTGTTGAAAGGGATCGTAGTACACGTAGGGCCAACCCGCATCAGCGCCTTTTCCTAATTCATACAGCGTTTCTGCAGGTAATGATTTGTCTTGTTCCTTCGTGTAAATTTTTGGGAATTTACTATTCAGTCCGCCACGTCCATGGGGTGTTACAAAAAGTGATTTCGTGGCGTCGTTCCAATCCAATCCAACCACATTTTTTAGTCCTCTTGCATAATGAACCGCATCGGAATAGCTTTGGTTGAGTTTGTTTGTGCTGAATTGCCAAATGCCTCCTACTGAGTCCAGCAACGGACAGTTGGTTACGCCATGACCTGCAGCATCTGTGCAAGTCTCGTCGTAAGAGCCAACGGCAACATACAAGTTATTATTACCATCAAGAGCTATTGATTTTGCATTGTCCCTGCCCTTGTCCACCAACCCCTGGACTAATATTTCTGCTTTACCAGTATCTATCACTTGTCCTTGAGCATTTAGTTTGTACTTATATACGCTACTGTTAGACGATGAATACATTGTATTCCCTTGAATGCGGATGCCGGTACCCGGATAGTTTGCAAATCCCATGCTTTTGTCCATCTTTCCATCCTGGTCTGTATCGCTTAGAAAAAGGACACCCTTTCCTTCTTTCAATGCGCTAAGCTTTACGTAAATATCCCCGTTCTTGTTAAGTGCAAGATGGCGCACTGAACCCAGCGAATCTGCAACCACGCTGGCCGAAAAGCCTTGTGGCAATGTAAGTGCTTTTGCTGCGCTGTCTGTAGCTGTACTTGAAGTGGTTTCCTGGTTTGCATTGTGGCAGCTTGCTATAAGAAGGATACTCGGCAGGAGTGCCCAGCCTTTTTTACAGTAGGTTACTATCTTTATCATGGATAATCGTTGTAGGTACTTTTTGACTTATTTGGTTAATTCGGTTAAGATAGCATATGCAAAAAGCAATAAAGAAGAAAAGATATAAATTGTTAAAAAAATATTTAAGTTGAAACCATTACATTTCTTAGAATTGAAATCAAAAACCATTAATGAAGTGAATCGATAAAAAGTGTGAAAAAGTAGTAGTACTATTCGACCTTAATAAACCTGAAGTTCATCCAAACACAACAATTAACCGTTAGTTTTGAGGTTGATAAACATATAACATAAATGGCAAGAGGACAACTGAACAGTGGCAGTAAGGCGGAGGCGGATTTACCGAAGGCAAAATTAAATGTAGACAGTTTAAAACGCATAGCTCGACTCATTTCTTATTTAAAACCATATCGCGGCAAGTTTACAGCCGCTATTCTGTTTTTGTTTCTGTCAAGCTTAACGGGGTTGGCATTCCCTTCATTTTTAGGCGCGCTGATTGATGCCGCACAAGGCAAGCAAAAGTACTCGTTTTTGCCACCGACTATTAACGCTATAGGTACCCTGGCATTTGCCGTACTATTCTTACAGGCTATCATTTCATTCTTCAGGGTGCTTTGGTTCGTCCAGGTAAGTGAGCGTGCCCTGGCTGATATCAGGCGTGATACATATTTCAAGCTGGTCACTTTACCTATGAACTTTTTTGCTAACCGCAGAGTTGGCGAGCTAAACAGCCGCATATCTGCCGATCTTTCTCAGATTCAGGATACGATGACCACCACGTTTGCCGAAATGATTAGGCAGATGGTATTGCTGGTTGGTGGTATAACCTTCCTTACCATTGTGTCTTTTAAACTGACGCTGGCCCTGTTGGTGATGCTTCCAGTGCTGATCGTAATAGCTGTAATATTTGGAAAATTTATTCGCAAGCTCTCAAGACAGGCTCAAGATAAACTGGCTGACTCAAATACGATTATTGAGGAAACCCTGCAAGGCATTGCCAATGTTAAAGCATTTGTGAACGAAGCATTTGAAGCGGGTCGATATGATAAAAACCTGCGTGAAGTAGTAAAAATAGCCGTGAAAGGTGCTGTATTCCGCGGCTTGTTCGCGTCGTTTATCGTATTTTGTTTGTTTGGTGCTATTGTAGGCGTCATTTGGTATGGATCCGTTCTGGTAAGCCATGGCGAACTTTCTGTCGGTAGTTTAACAACTTTCATACTCTATTCCATCTTTGTTGGTGCTGCTATGGGCAGTTTCCCTGAACTGTATGCAAACATGCAAAAGGCGGTTGGTGCCAGTGAACGTGTATTGGAGATATTGGATGAACAAGGTGAAGACGTTTCTATAATTCCCAGTGAGAACCTGATCAAACAAAAAATCACAGGGAACCTGTCATTTACAAATGTGGTATTTGCCTACCCTTCCCGGTCAGAGCTAACAGTTTTAAAAGATATTTCCTTTAGTGCCAAAGCCGGACAGCGAATAGCCATAGTAGGGCCAAGCGGATCTGGCAAATCAACCATGGCCTCGCTGATCTTGCAATTTTATCAGCCCCAAAGCGGTACCATACAGTTTGATGGCAAAGATTCTAGCGAATATGCCCTCACAGATATTCGCAATCAAGTAGCCATCGTTCCGCAGGATGTGTTGCTTTTTGGCGGTACTATTTTAGAAAACATTGCTTACGGCAATTTAGAGGCGTCAAAAGATGAAATTATTCAGGCCGCTAAAAAAGCCAATGCCGATCAGTTTATCTGCTCCTTTCCTGAAGAATACAATACTGTAGTTGGGGAACGTGGCGTAAAGCTCTCTGGTGGGCAAAGGCAGCGCATTGCGATAGCAAGGGCGTTGCTAAAAAATCCAGCCATACTTATATTGGATGAGGCGACTTCCTCACTTGATTCAGAATCAGAACGTCTGGTGCAGGAGGCATTAGAAGTATTAATGAAGGGTCGTACATCGGTGATCATTGCTCACCGCCTGTCTACCATCCGTGAGGCTGACAAAATACTTGTGCTAGAAAAGGGAGTGATCATTGAAACCGGAAATCACCAGGAATTAATTGCAAACGAGCAGGGACTTTACAGATATTTGAGCCAGTTACAATACGACGTTCAATAAATAAGTTCAGCTTAATGAAGGGACAACAACGGCAGATGGTGGACCTGGTAAGTGGCTTAGTTGAACGATCTATAATCCAACTAAATATATAAGCGTATGTCTATGCGATTCTCTTTTTATGTTCCACTATTGTGTCTTTGCCTGATATTCACGGACAGCTATGGGCAAAAACCTTCTGAAATACGCTATGTATCTGTTGAGGGCCGGATTTTGAAAAACGGCAATCCCGTAGATAACTTAGGCAATTTGAAGGTCAATACGCCATTGATCCGTTTGTTCCACGCCGGCGCTGGTCATGCAAAAGGAACAGTATTGTTACTGACCGGCAACGATTACAAAACAATCGAAAAAAAGGCTGGCGAGCGGGCAGCCGCCTTTCTGATTAAAGAAAATCTTGATGTGGCACTTTTGGAATATCGTGTGTCAGGAAATACATCAACACGTGATAGCGCTATTACTGATGCTTCAAAAGCCTATCAGCTGCTGCAAGCCAACAGGCTGAAGTACGGCTTACGCGGAAGTCGGTTAATCGTCCTGGGATATGCTGCAGGCGGGCATCTGGCCAACAAGGTGATGCAAACGCTAGAAGACCAAAAGCAGCCAAACGATTTGATCCTTCTTTCGCCCCAATACTTAAATGAAAGGCTGCCAGGAACCGTGTACCCTGCGATCCTACCTCCATTAAAGCCAATACCCCGCCTTTTATGTATTGCAGACGGAACTGATGTGAAGCCTGGGACGTTTGGAACTGAAGAGTTTGCAAAACTTTGGAAAGGCTATGATGGGCAATCCTGGTTCCATAAAGTACCCTCCACCGAAATAACTAAGATTTTTGATCAAGACCCGAAAAGGTCAAATAAAGCTTCTCAGCTGTTGCGTTTATATCTTGATGGTGTCCCTGCAAAACAACCTGTGATGCCCAACTCGGCGATAATTCCTGTTCCTGGTGATGCGAGCGAAAGACACCAAGAAAAGCTTGAACTGGTAAAAAAAGAAAAATTCAATCTTATCATGCTGGGTAATTCTATCACGAATAATCTCGAAAAACCGGAATATCAGCCGCAATCGAACCAGTTTTTTGCACAGCGGCACGCACTTAATCTTGGCTATAGCGGGTATAGGACCGAGAATATCATATGGAATATCGAAAATGGTGAACTGGAGGGGCAAGCTCCCAAAGTAGTTGTTCTGGAGATCGGAACGAACAATGTTGACGAGAAAAATTACCCCGTCCGCCATACCGCCGGACAGCTTGCAGAAGGCATCTTAACCATAGTTAAAAAAGTAAGGGAAAAATCACCGGATTCTAAAATTGTAATACTTCGTTGTTTCCCGGGAGCTTATTCCGGCCCCACTCCCACTTCGCACCGGCTTATACTTGAGCGGGCTTCTGAAATCGTGTCCAAGATCGCAGACGGAAAGAGCGTCTTCTATGCCGACCTCAATCATGTTTTTCTTAACATGGATGGATCAGTAAATAAGGCCATGATGCCTGACTGGCTTCATCCAAGCCCTGAAGCTACACACAGATGGCTTAAAGCCCTCGACCCCTTGCTTGCTCAGCTACTGGGGGATAATTTGAAGGATACACTTCCCGCAAATTCTGCCGTAAATCCGGTGTCGAAGCTTGAAGAGGATAGTTATGACTGGTGGGCACGCCATGCCGAAGTATTAGCAGTAAAAGATTCTATTAATCCCGAAATAGTTTTGATCGGAAACAGCATTACTCATTTTGGGGGTGGTGAACCTGCAGTGCGCAATCGAGATGGAAGTTTACGGAAGCCAAATGGCCCTATCGCCTACAACGCATTGTTTCAAAACCGAAAAGTATTAAACCTTGGGTTTGGATATGATCGGACTCAAAATGTACTGTGGCGGCTTGATCACGGTGAAGTAAACGGCCTTCATCCTAAAACGGTCATAATTAATATTGGAACAAATAATACAAGCCAAACTGCCAATGCCCGGATGAATAGCGCAGCGGAAATAGTTGAGGGTATAAAGGCAATTTGTCTACGCTTACGTTCAAAACTTCCCAGGGCAAAGATCGTCCTTATGGCGATACTTCCACGGGAACAGAGCCCTACACATCCAAGACGCAAGCTAATTAGAGAAGTTAATAAAGGTTTGGCGGAATTCGCCAGGTTAAATCAAATATCGTTCGTGGATGTTGGTCCTAAATTCCTTATGGCTGATGGTACAATGTTGCCTGATGTCACATCGGACTGGTGCCATCCAAACGAAAAAGGTTATCAATTTTTTGTTGAGGGATTACGTCCCTTTGTTTCAGAACCATAGCCAACCCGAGATTTCAACCATCGCAGTGAACGAAAACTATGAGGCAACTGAAAAACGGAAACATCAAGCCACTATTTCGAAGAACAGTACCTCGAAGACATATGAGCCAGAATGATGATAGCTAAAGTAACAGCCGGCCAGACTAACCTTGATAAGGTTATAGCAAACATTCAAGTTATTGGTTAACCTCATGAAGGCAAAAAGCTGTAGAGATCCTAGTTTTGGCTCTTATAAAAGATAAAGGAGCTTACTTTGTTGTGAATAGTTTCAAATTCTGTATTCTTTAAGTGATAAGTTCATATATCTTTGAGCTCAAAATTTATATCAATATTTTCATGGCAAAGGCATCTGAGATTAAAGTAGGTAATATTTTACGTTACAACGGCGAACTGGTAACTGTTACAGAGGTTTTACACCGAACACCAGGTAAAGGCGGAGCGTTCTATTTAGATAAGTTTCGCAATATAAAAACAGGAAGAACTGTGGAGGCTCGCTTGGCAACCGATGAACAAGTGGAGATCTGCCGTGTAGAGACCAATGAATATCAATATCTTTATGAAGATGGTGATTTCATGGTAATCATGGATAATACCTCTTTCGAGCAGCATAACATTCCAAAAACGCTGTTTGGCCCAGCTATCAAATTCCTGAAAGAAGGCATGGACGTTATCGTTTCATTTGAAAGTGAAGAACCAATAATGGCACAAGCGCCCAACTTTGTAGAATTAGAAATTACTTACAGCGAGCCGGCGGTTAAAGGCGATACTTCTTCTGGCGCACAGAAAAGTGCAACAACAGAGAATGGTGTAGAAATAAAAGTTCCCCTTTTTGTAAATCAGGGCGACAAGATAAAGGTAGATACACGCACCGGCGAATATATAGAGCGCGTGAAATAGATATTCTCATTATACCGACAACTTCTGATAATAGTGTGTTACACGGAATGAAGGTTAAAATCATAGCTTGAAAAACTAATTCATATAAAGTTGGTACAGACTTAAAAGAGTACAATGATTGAAACTTCGTTACAGCAAATTTTATCACTATGTGATAGCGTTCCTGGTCAGATAAGAAACCTAGGTAACGATGAGATATGTGAAAAGCGCTTTGAGGGCACATGGTCAAAAAAAGAAATACTCGGTCACTTGTGTGATTCTGCGTTTGTCAATCTTCAACGTCTTATTAGAGGTCAGGTTGAAACTGCGCCACGAATCTGTTATGATCAAAGCAAATGGGTAAAGGTGCAGAACTATGAGAAGTATGATGTGGAAGAACTTATAATGTTATGGCATAGTTTAAATAAACATTTCTACCATATTGCTTACTCAATAGATGATACTGCATTGAACTTTGTTTGCTTGAATAAGGAGGGAGATAAATTAACATTAGAATTTCTTATCGATGACTACGTTAGTCATTTACACCATCACTTAGCCCAAATAATCCCCCTTTCTTATTAAACAAGTTCATCCTTCGACTTACTTAGTCTTAAAACAGCCTCATGCAGGCAGCCAAGCAGGTTCATGTCAAGCTCAAGTTACCTTTTGATTCCCAGTAGTTTTTCAGCATACGGCATCAAAGTTTGGCCAGCCGCAGTTAAAATAATCTGCGGTTGGCTAACTTATTAATAATTCTGCAGAAGCATTGGTGAAATTCATTTGCCACTTCTCAAATATGAAAACCTGGGTTACAAATTAATCCTAAGTATTACTTTCGAGGGGCGGAAAGGCGGATCGTGAGTTGAATGAAAGTTGTTATCCACCTTAAAAAGATTAACCTGCAGAGGAATTTATGAAATTGGGGACATTGCTTTATGATGTTTTTCAATTAATACACCTTGAAAACTTTTCCGAAAGGGGCCCCAAAAGATTCCGAATGTATATTTTAGGCCGTGTAATCGGTAATTACAACTACACAGAAATGGGCAATTAGGAATGCACAGAAAATGGCCACAAGTGTGCACAAAAAACGCCAAAGTAAATAAGTCTGCCGTTTAAACACGAACTTGGTGTTTTGTGGGATGCATGAAGCAAAAGATTATAAGTACAAATATCATGACTATCAAACCAAATGAATTAAAAAATGGTGATCAATGCGTTGTTGTTGGTGGAACACATAAAGGAAAATCTGGCATTGTTCAAGACTTAAATACAAGTATCACAGGTCATATCACTATTACCGTTATGCAAGAAAACGGAGTCCGATTTAAGACACTAGGAAAGAATGTAATCGTTCAGCAATCAGTGTAACTATACCTTTTCTGCTCGATAAAATCCGTGGGAAACTACCAATAAAGCCAGCTCAATATTGCAATAGCTCATGAAAAAATGAATTAGTAGACCAAGCAATGAGCTGTCTCAGAAAGGAAGTTATTTTTACGATGTGTTCTATTATTGAATGTGCTTCGGATCGAACTCTACAATCCATTCAATACCATATTTGTCTCTAAACATTCCACCGTATGTATCCCAAGGACTGTCGCCAAGTGGCCCTTCAATAACTCCACCTGCTGATAGTCCATGAAATAACCTGTCTGCTTCTTCGCGACTTTCTGTACCAATTAATATTTTAGACCTATTTTCGTTTTCGTTTGTTCGGCCCAAAACTTCGGGAACGTCATTGGCCGTCAAAACATTGTTTTTGCCAATAGGAAGAGCAATGCACATAATTTTATCTGCATCATTTTCTGCTACTGGAAATTCAGCGCTTGATAGGTCTTTGAAACGAACAATCTTTGAGAACTCTCCGCCAAAAACTGATTTGTAAAAAGTAAATGCTTCTTCGGCATTTCCGTTGAAGTTAATCCATGGGTTGACTGTTGTCATATTTTTATTTTTTTAATGAATGAACTTTTTTTCTTAGGCACCTTGGTTTTCAGTATGTAGGTTGTCAACGTTAATATAAATATTTTTTCATTCATGTAACTGGGTCATTAAGAGTCTAAGGTCAACTTGGTAATTATTATAAAATTAACATGTTTTTATAACCGTAAGCCCAGTCCTTTAGCTTGTTTCTCTACATGATTTTCGATCTCACAAGCAGTTTATTGGCAGCCTTCATGAATACGCCAACTGATCAGGCGATGCTTTAAATTATCAAAGCCACCAAATAATAGATTATATCTATCCTTCATAGAAATAAATGATTATAACTAGTTAATACAATAAGTTAAGTTTATACATTATTGAAACAGTAAGAACCAATCTTTTAAACATTTAACTAATAAACTATGGATAGTGGATCAAATGATATCAGTAAATGCCCATTTCATAATGGAAGCATGAAACAGAATGTAGCTGGCGGAGGCACGAGAAATCGTGACTGGTGGCCAGCCCAACTGAAGTTAGGTATCCTACGTCAGCAATCTTCCTTATCAAATCCGATGGGAACGGAGTTTAACTATGCGGAAACTTTCAAAAGCCTGGACTTGGCAGCGGTGAAGAACGACCTTCATGCGCTTATGACGGATTCTCAGGATTGGTGGCCGGCAGACTTTGGTCACTACGGCGGTTTGTTTATAAGGATGGCATGGCATAGTGCAGGAACCTATCGTGTAGGCGATGGTCGTGGCGGAGCAGGTGCCGGACTACAACGTTTCGCACCACTTAACAGTTGGCCTGATAACGTAAGTCTTGATAAAGCCCGCAGATTGCTCTGGCCGATTAAACAGAAATATGGCAGCAAACTATCATGGGCTGATCTAATGATTCTAACTGGAAATGTAGCGCTGGAGTCAATGGGCTTCCAAACCTTTGGATTTGCAGGTGGCCGGGAAGATGTATGGGAAGCAGATGAATCCGTATACTGGGGATCTGAATCTACTTGGTTGGGCGGTGATGTGCGTTATTCAAGAGGTTCAGAAGGCGTGAAAGAAGGTCATGGTGTATTGGTTTCAGATGATGATGCCGACGGTAGTATTCACACCCGTGATTTGGAAAAACCATTAGCAGCGGTACAAATGGGCCTTATCTATGTGAATCCTGAAGGTCCTGACGGTAACCCAGACCCAATTGCTTCAGCTAAAGACATCAGAGATACCTTTGGCCGGATGGCGATGAACGACGAAGAAACGGTTGCGTTAATTGCGGGTGGCCACAGCTTTGGTAAAACCCATGGTGCTGCATCTGCTGACCACGTAGGCAAAGAACCTGAAGCTGCTGGTATGGAAAGTCAAGGTTTTGGCTGGAACAACAGTTACGGATCCGGAAAAGGTGCCGATACCATCACCAGTGGCCTGGAAGTGACATGGACAAAAACACCAACGCAATGGAGCAACAACTTCTTTGAAAATCTATTTGCATTTGAATGGGAACTTACTAAAAGCCCAGCTGGGGCCCATCAATGGGTTGCTAAAGACGCCGATGCATCTATTCCAGATGCGTACGATAGCGAGAAAAAGCATTTACCAACAATGCTAACGACCGACCTAGCTTTAAGGTTTGACCCTGCCTATGAGAAAATATCAAGACGCTTTTTAGAAAACCCTGATGAGTTTGCTGATGCTTTTGCGCGTGCATGGTTTAAATTGACACACCGCGATATGGGTCCACGCTCACGTTATCTGGGTCCAGAGGTTCCAAGGGAAGAATTGCTTTGGCAAGATCCTATACCTGCAGTTAACCACCTATTAATTGATGAAAACGATGTGGCATCATTAAAAGCAAAAGTATTCCAATCTGGTTTAAGCGTGTCTGAATTGGTATCTACAGCATGGGGTTCTGCTTCTACTTTCCGGGGGTCTGATAAGCGTGGCGGTGCCAATGGAGGCCGCATTCGCCTAGCTCCACAAAAGTACTGGGAAGTAAATAACCCATTACAATTGCAAATAGTGTTGAACGTACTAGAGGGAATTCAAAAAGAATTTAACGAGGCTCAGGTAACTGGCAAAAAGGTGTCCATTGCAGATTTAATCGTCTTGGCCGGTACTGCAGCTGTTGAAAAAGCAGTCAACGACACAGGATATGCCACAACGGTTCCTTTCACTCCAGGTCGCATGGATGCTTCTAAGGAACAAACGGATGAAGAATCATTTAGCTACCTGGAGCCTGCTGCCGATGGTTTCCGTAATTACCGAAAATCAAAACTCCCAATATCCACTGAAGAGATGCTGATCGACAGGGCTCATTTACTTACCCTGACAGCACCTGAATTAACAGTGTTGCTGGGTGGAATGCGTGTATTAAGCACAAACTTCGATGGATCTAAACATGGTGTTTTTACATCCCATCCTGGACTTCTATCAAATGATTTCTTTGTTAACCTGCTTGACATGAACATTGTCTGGAAAGCAATGTCTGATGATAAAGAAGTTTATGTTGGAACAGACCGCAAAACGGGTGAAATTAAATGGACAGGTACACGTGCTGATCTTGTTTTTGGTTCTAATTCTGAATTGAGGGCAATTGCGGAATTGTATGCAAGTTCAGATGCGCATGATAAATTCATCAAAGACTTTATAGCTTGCTGGTGTAAAGTTATGAATCTGGATAGGTTTTAATATACAACCAAGCGGAAGATTTCCGTCGAAAGATGCGGGAGATAAACGAAAAAAAGCCTTTGGGATAATCTCAAAGGCTTTTTTTGAATGAATGTAAAACTGCTCATTTACAACAGACGATTAATCATTCCCTTAACTTTGTCGTTTTCAGGAAAGGCTGTAAATTTATTGATGAGGGCACCTTCTTTATTAAATAACAGATATGACGGAATAGCATCAAACCCATAATGATTCATGATGTATTCCCACTGAGCGTCTGTCAGATAATAATGTTCATTCCCAATGCCTTTAATTTTTTCTTCCCATAAATTTCGAGGGGAAGAACTGTTTGTTAAATACACAAATACAACATCCTTATGCAGAAATTCACTTTTTGTACTTTTGAATCGCTGCATTGCATTCAGACAAGGAGCACACCATGTTGCCCAGAGGTCAACTAATACAACCTTGTTCTTATATTTTGAAGTAATTGTTTCAACAAGTTTATCGACCGGAACCGACGATATTTCATTTACAACAGCAGCTGATTTTACTTTGTCTAATTCAATAACCTGCCGGTTTTTTCGAAATAGTATCTTTGCAATTTCTCCTTGTTTCCAATACTTTACTATATTCTCTTTTTGCCTTTTTGTTAACGGTTTCACTTCTTCATTTAGCTGTCTAGCATAGGCATTAGCTGCTAAAATATCATAGTATTGCCCTTTGTCGAATCCCACTAAATCAGCTAAAATAACTTTCACCTTTGCTAACCAAGAAGGAATAGTACTTTCTCCGATCACAGGGAGTCCTAAATTTTCATTTTGGAGAATTGTTTTTTGAAACTCCGGGAATGTAGAACAATACAGATATTGTAGATCATTGAGGTTAAAATCTTTCAAAAAACGGAAATATGATCTGTCAATATTTCGGATATCAGGCTTTT